>DATMTQ010000119.1:0-11219 GCA_035564095.1 Microbacterium sp.
GTCTCGACCTCGATGCCGAGCCCGCTCCGCACGTCGGCGGGTGCGGGGAGGGACTCGGCCATGCGGGCGACCGGCCCCTGGGCGACGCCGAGCCCGATGCCGACGCCGCGCAGCTGCGCGGGGGCGTCCATGGTGTCGGTCATGCTGCTCTCCTCACGCGTCGTGGTCGGCGGCGAGCAGGTCGCTCAGCGAGTCGAGCACCCGCTCGGCGCCGTCGCCGTCGGCGGAGAGGGTGATCTCGTCGCCCTGGTCGATGCCGAGCGCGATCACCCCGAGGATGCTCGCGGCGTTGGCCGGGGTGCCGCCGTCCTTGGCGATCGTCACGGGGATGCCGGCATCCTTCGCCGCCTGCGCGAACAGCTTCGCCGGGCGGGCGTGCAGCCCGTGCGCCGAGCCGATGCGGACGATTCTGGTGGCCTGGGTCTGGGTCATGACAGGTCCTTCCTGGAGTCGGGACGGATGGAGGCGGCGGCGTCGCGCACGAGGGCGAGCGTGCGGGAGCCGTCGAGGTCGGTGAAGATGTCCGGGGGCAGCAGCAGCACGTCGGCGCCGTGGGCGGCGGCATCCTTCCGGATCTGCTCGTGCCGCTCATGCAGGTGCGGGCCGACGAGCACGAGGTCGGTGGAGTCCAGATCGATCGGCAGGGAGGCGAGGGTGGTCGCCACCGCCGAGCAGGCGAAGCCGCCGGCCTGTGCCGCGCGCCGCAGCCGCTGGGCGACGAACGTGCTCGAGGCACCCGCGCCGCACACCACCAGGATCTTCATCGATCACCCTCCTGACACGATCTTCGCGAGGGCGGCGGGCACCCGGCAAACAGACGTTCTTCCGCCCGGGCGGCAACATTCCGAGACCCTCCGCCTTGCCCGCGGGCCGGTGGCGCATGCCACACTGGGAGCGCGCCCGGCGCCGACGACGGGCGGCCGACGACGGCTTGCGCAGCGAGCACAGAGGACGGAAGTGACCCGAGCGAGACAGGATCGCCTGCTGACGCTGCTCATGCGCGACGGCGACTGGATCACCGCCGCGACGCTCGCCGATGCGCTCGGAGTCACGCCGCGCAGCGTGCGCTCGTACGTCACCGCCGTCAACGCGCGCGTGCCGGGATCGCCCGCGATCGAGTCGGGGCCGCAGGGGTACCGGGCCGGCGCTGCGGCGGCGGCCGCCCAGCGCGCCGCATCGGATGCCGGCACCCCGCGGGACCGGCTGCACACCCTGGTGCGGGCGCTGCTGGACGAGCCGGGCGGCATCGACGTGTACGAGGCGGCCGGCCGGCTGCATGTGAGCGACGCCACCCTCGAGGCGGACCTGGCCCGCGTGCGCGGACTGCTCAGCGGCACGGAGCTGACCCTGGAGCGCTCCGCGTCCCGAGCCCGTCTGCGCGGCACGGAGCTCGCCCAGCGGCGCCTGCTCAGCCGCCTCGCCCACGACGAGGTGGATGCCGGGTCCTTCGACCTGGAGGCGATGCGCCGCACGCTCGGGGCCGATTCCCTCGGCGCCCAGGCCTTCGGGCCGTTCAAGGCGGAACTGGCCGCCGAGCTCGGCCGGCTCGGCTACTTCGTCAACGAGTACAGCATCGCGGACGTCGTGATGCACATCGCGATCGCCGCCGACCGGGTGGATCAGGGGCGCGCCCTCGAAGGGGTGGACGGCCCCGCGTCCGCCGCGACCGACGATGTCGGCGACATCATCGACCGGCTCGTCCAGGAGCGCCTCGGCGTGCGGCTGGGCGCGGGGGACCGCCGGCATCTCGCGACCCTCGTGCTCACGCGGGTGGTCGCCCCGAGCGCGACCGAGCCGGCGGGGCCGTCGTCCGACACCGAGCGGGCGGTGCGCGAGGCCGTCGCGGCCGCGGCATCCGAGTTCCTCGTCGACATCGAGGACGACGGCTTCATCCTGCGCCTCGCGCTGCACATCGAGAACCTGCAGCGGCGCGCGCGCGAGCGCGCCTGGTCTCGCAATCCGCTCACCCGCTCGCTGAAGTCGACGTATCCCATGCTGTTCGAGGTCGCCGTGTTCATCACGAGCCGCCTGCAGGAGCTGCTGGGCACCCCGATCGTCGACGAGGTCGCCGACGACGAGATCGCGTACGTCGCCATGCACGTCGGCGAGCAGCTGGAGCGCCGCCGCAGCGGGGCGCAGCTGCTGACGGCCACGATCGTCTGCCCCGGCTATTACGAGCTCTCCTCGCTGCTGCGCTCCAGCGTCGACCGGTCGCTGGGGCGCGCGATCGAGGTGATCGCCGTCGAGACGCGCGGCGACCCGGACTGGGCGGCCATCGACACCGACCTCGTGCTGACGACGATCGATCCCGCGGTGGCCAACGAGCGGATCGTGCGCGTGCAGCCGTTCCTGACCGACGCCGACATCGAGCACGTTCAGTCCGCGGCGGCCCGCGTGCGCCGCGCCCGGCGGCTCGCGCGCCTGCGCAGCGAGCTCGAGCGGTACGTCGACGCGTCGGCGTTCGTGCGCGGGCTGCAGCCTGTGGGCGAGGCGCGGATCATCCGGATGCTGGGTGCCCCGCTCGTCGCCCAGGGCGTCATCGACGAGGACTACATCACCCGCACCATCGAGCGCGAGGAGCTGTCCTCGACCGCGTTCACCGACGCGCTGGCGGTGCCGCATGCGCTGTCGATGACCGCCACGCGCACCGCGATCGCGATCGGGATCGCGGACCCGTCCATCCCGTGGGGAGACGGGCGCGTGCAGGTGGTGGCGATGGTGGCCTTCTCCGAGGCCGACCGCGAGGCGTTCCAGACCGTGTTCGAGCCGTTCGTCGAGGTGTTCAGCGAGCGGGAGTCGGTGCAGCGCGTCGTGCGCGCCGGCACCGACTTCGCCGCGTTCCTCGACGAACTCGTCGCCGTCATCGACGGCTGACCCCGCGCCGGCTCCTCAGCTCCGGGCCAGGCGCTCCCGCAGGCCCGTCCGCACGGCGGGCCACTCGGCCGCGATGATCGAGAACACGACCGTGTCGCGGAGGGTCCCGTCGCGTCCCAGCTGATGGCTGCGCAGCACGCCGTCCTGTTTGGCGCCGAGGCGGGCGATCGCCGCGCGGGACTGGCGGTTGTGCCAGTGCGTGCGGAACTCGACCGCGATCGCGTCGCAGGCCTCGAACGCGTGCCCGAGCAGCAGCAGCTTGGCCGCGGTGTTCACCGCGGTGCGCTGCGCCGCCAGCCCGAGCCACGTGTAGCCGATCTCGACGTGCCGGTTCGGCTGGTCGATGTGGCAGAACGTCGTCTGCCCGATCACCCGGCCATCGGCGAGGCGGCGCACCGCGAACGGGTTCATCGAGCCGGATGCCGCCCACTCCAGGCGCCGCCCGATGTCGGCCGGGACGTCCTCGGGACGCGGCACCGACGTGTACCAGGCGTGCTCGAGCCCCTCCGCCGCGGCGGCGAGGTCGCCCGCGTGCGCAATCGAGAGCGGCTCCAGCCGCACGTGCTCGTTCTCGAGCACCACGGCTTCGGCGAAGGGCGTCGCGCTCATCGCACCACGCTCCCGAGCAGCTCTTCGACGGCCCCGTGCAGCGCGCTCAGGCGTGCCGCGGCATCCTCCGCGTCGTCGCCGCGCACGTCCAGGTACGCCTTGAGCTTCGGCTCGGTGCCGGACGGGCGCACGATCACGCGCGAGCCGTCCTCGAGGTGCAGGCGCAGCACGTCGGCGGCCGGCACGTCCCCGGAGCCGTCGAGCAGGTCGTCGACGGAGGCCACGGCGACCGCGCCGAGGGCTGCCGGGTGCTCGGCGCGCAGCGCGGCCATGATGCGGTCGATGACGACGAGGTCGTCGACCCGGACGGACACCTGGTCGCTCGCGAAGTAGCCGAACTCGGCCTCGAACGCGGCGATCGCGTCGCCCAGGGTCATCCCGCGGCCGCGCGCCTCGGCGGCGAGCTGCAGCAGCGCGACCGTCGCCGAGATGCCGTCCTTGTCGCGCACGGTGCCGGGGTTCACGAGGTAGCCGAGGGCCTCCTCGAAGCCGAACACGAGTCCGGGGGCGCGCGAGATCCATTTGAAGCCGGTCAGGGTGACGTGGAAGTCGAGCCCGTAACGCTCGGCGATCACCCGCAGGCCGGGGGAGGAGACCACCGAGCAGGCGAGGGATGCCGACAGGCCGTCGGTCACGGCGAGCCGGGCCGCCCGCCAGCCGAGCAGCAGCCCGACCTGGTTGCCGGTGAGGCGGCGGTACCCGGCATCCGTCCCGGCATCGGGGATCGCGACCGCCAGCCGGTCGGCATCCGGATCGTTCGCGACGATGAACTCGGCTCCCGTCTCGCGGGCCGTCGCGAAGGCGAGATCCATCGCCCCGGGCTCCTCCGGATTGGGGAAGGACACCGTGGGGAAGGCGCCGTCCGGCTCGATCTGCGCGGCGACGGTCGCAGGGGCGGGATACCCGGCCGCCTCCAGCACGCGTGCCATCGTCTCCCACCCGACGCCGTGCATGGCCGTGTAGGTCCAGTTCATCTCGGCCGCGCTCGCCGGCGCCGGGCCGACGGCGGCCGTGGCGGCCACGTACGCGTCGATGAGGGCCTCCGGTGCGGTGCGGTACTCCGTGGAGCGCGGCAGGTCGCCGATGGAGCCGGCCTCGGCGATGCGCTCGATGTGCGCGGCGATCTCCGCGTCGGCGGGCGACACGATCTGCGAGCCGGCATCCGCCCCGCCGAGGTACACCTTGTAGCCGTTGTCGTTCGGCGGGTTGTGGGATGCCGTGACCATCACGCCGGCGGCGGCATCCAGGTGGCGCACCGCGAACGCGAGCACCGGCGTCGGCAGCAGTCGCGGCAGCAGCACCGCGTCGAGACCCGCACCGGCGAACAGCTCCGCGGAGTCCTCGGCGAACACCCGCGAGTTCCGACGGCCGTCGTAGCCGATGACGACCGTGGGCGTCGCCTCGGTCCCCGCCTTCTCGCGCAGGTAGGCGGCCAGGCCCGCCGCGGCCTGGGCCACGAGCACCCGGTTCATGCGGGCGCTGCCCGCGCCGAGCTCGCCGCGCAGCCCGGCCGTGCCGAACTCCAGGCGTCCTGCGAAGCGGTCGGCGAGCTCATCCTCGGCATCCCCGTCGCCGCGCTGAGCGCGCTCGAGGAGCGCCGCCAGCTCGCCGCGGGTCTGCTCGTCCGGGTCCTGGTCGAGCCAGGCCTGCGCCCGCTCCACCACTTCGTCCGCCGCGCTCACAGCCGCTCGACCACCTCGGCGAGGAGCTTCGTGATGACCGGCTCGGCCAGCTGCCCGGCCTCGATCACCTCGGCGTGACTGAGCGGGCTCTTCTGGATGCCGGCGGCGAGGTTCGTGATCAGCGAGAAGCCGAGCACCTCCATGCCCGCCTGGCGTGCCGCGATCGCTTCGAGCGCCGTCGACATGCCGACGATGTGCCCGCCGATGGCCTTGGCCATCTGCACCTCGGCGGGCGTCTCGTAGTGCGGTCCAGGGAACTGGCAGTACACGCCCTCGTCGAGGGACGGGTCGACTTCGCGGGCGATCGCGCGCAGGCGCGACGAATAAAGGTCGGTGAGGTCGACGAACGTGGCGCCCTCGAGCGGCGACGCCGCGGTCAGGTTGATGTGGTCGCTGATCAGCACCGGGGTGCCGGCCTGCCACGTCTCCTTGATGCCGCCGGCGCCGTTGGTGAGCACCATGATCGCTGCCCCCGTAGCGGCCGCGGTGCGCACGCTGTGCACCACCCGGCGCACGCCGTGCCGCTCGTAGAAGTGGGTGCGGGCGCCGATGACGAGCACGTGCCGTCCGCCGGAGGTGCGGATGCTGCGCAGCGTCCCGGCATGGCCCTCCACCGCGGACTTCGTGAATCCGGTCACCTCGGTCGCCGGGATGGTGGCGACGGTCTCGCCGAGCAGGTCCGCGGCCTTGCCCCAGCCGCTGCCGAGGGTGAGGGCGATGTCGTGGTGGTCGACGCCGGTCAGGCGGGCGATGTCGGATGCCGCGGTCGCCGCGATCTCGAACGGGGAGGCGGCGGGGTCATCCAGCGGATTGGCGAGGGTGTCGGACATGGATCCACCCTAGGGGCCGCGGGGTCCGCAGCGCCGGAGTGCACAAGAGCGGCCGTGCGGCACGAGAGAATGGGAGCCATGTCTGAAAGCTTCCTTCTCTCGCAGAGCGTCGCCATCATCGGAGGCGGCCCCGGCGGCTACGAGGCGGCGCTCGCCGCGGCCCAGCTGGGCGCCCGGGTGACGCTGGTGGAGCGGGTCGGCATCGGCGGGTCGGCGGTCATCACCGACGTCGTGCCGTCGAAGAGCCTCATCGCGACGGCGGATGCCGCGGTCGCGATCGCCCAGGCGAGCGATCTCGGCGTGCAGCTTTTCGCGCACGACGATCACGACAAGCCGCTGCGTCCCGAGGTGGCGATCAACCTCGCCGCGGTCAACCACCGTCTGCTGTCGCTCGCGCGCCAGCAGTCCGAGGACATGCACCAGGCGCTGCTCGACGCGGGCGTGCGCATCATCTCCGGGCATGGCCGGCTGGAGGGGCGCAACGCGGTGCTGGTGTCGACGGCGCCCGGCGGCACCGACTTCGAGCGCATCGAGGCCGACACGATCGTGATCTCGGTCGGGGCATCCCCGAGAGAACTCGCCACGGCCAAGCCCGACGGGGAGCGCGTGCTCACGTGGACGCAGCTGTACAACATGAAGAAGCTTCCGGAGCACCTCATCGTGGTGGGGTCCGGCGTCACCGGCGCGGAGTTCGCGGGCGCCTACATGAACCTGGGGGCGAAGGTGACGCTCGTCTCCAGCCGCGACCAGGTGCTGCCGGGTGAGGATGCCGACGCCGCCGCCGTGCTCGAGGACGTCTTCACCCGCGGGGGCATGACGGTGATGTCGAAGTCCCGCGCCGCCACCGTGGAGAACACCGGCGACGGCGTGCGCGTCACGCTGGGCGACGGCACGGTGCTCACCGGCAGCCACTGCCTGATGGCGGTCGGGTCGATCCCCAACACGGCGGGCCTGGGCCTCGAGGATGCCGGCGTGCAGCTGACCGAGTCCGGGCACATCCAGGTCAACGGCGTCTCGCGCACGTCGGTGCCGAACATCTACGCGGCCGGGGACTGCACGACCTTCTACCCGCTGGCATCCGTCGCGTTCATGCAGGGCCGCGTCGCGATCTTCCACGCCCTCGGCGACTCGGTGATCCCGATCGACAAGCGCAAGATCACCTCGAACATCTTCACCGCGCCCGAGATCGCGACCGTCGGCTGGCAGGAGCAGGACGTCCTGGACGGCGCGGCGGACGGCGTGGTGCTGAAGCTCCCGCTCGCGGCCAACCCCCGTGCCAAGATGATGGGCGTCACCGACGGCTTCGTGAAGATCATCGCCCACCGCGGCAGCGGCGCCGTGATCGGCGGCGTGATCGTCGCGCCGAAGGCGTCCGAACTGATCCTCCCGATCGCGATCGCCGTCGAGCGGCGTCTGACCGTCGACCAGATGTCGCGCACGTTCGCCGTGTACCCCTCGCTCACCGGCACGATCATGGACGCCATGCGCGCCATGCACCTGGTGGAGAAGGCCGGCCACGACCACGACTGACACCGGCCGCATCCTCTTCCCGCGAACCCTGCACCAAATACGCGAACCCTGACCGAAATACGGCCTCAGCACGTATTTCAGTCAGGGTTCGCGTCGTTGGGTGCGGGCTCGCGGGAGCGGCGTCGCGCGTTAGGAGATGGTCAGCAGCTGGTGGCCGGCGGACACGGTGGTGCCCGGCTCGGCGTTGATCGCGCCGATGACGCCGTCCTTGTGCGCCTGGATGGGCTGCTCCATCTTCATGGCCTCGAGCACGACGACCAGGTCGCCCTTGACGACCTCCTGGCCCTCTTCGACGGCGACCTTGACGATAGTGGCCTGCATCGGCGACTTCACCGCGTCGCCGGATGCCCCGGACATGACGGTGGTCGAGTGGCTGCGTCGCGACGGCGGCACCGCCGCCGGACGGCCGGCGCCCTCGCGGGGAGCCGTGACGATGCGGTCGGGCAGGCTCACCTCGAGGCGCTTGCCGGCCACCTCGACGACGACCGTGTGGCGCGTCTCGGGCGCGGCGGGGTCGGACAGCTCGCCGTCCCACGGCGGGATGTCGTTGACGAACTCGGTCTCGATCCAGCGGGTGTAGACGCCGAACTCGCCGTTCTCGGCGGTGAACGCGGGCTCGCGCACCACCTTGCGGTGGAACGGCAGTACGGTCGGCAGGCCGGCGACCTCGAACTCGTCGAGGGCGCGGCGGGAGCGCTCCAGGGCCTCTTCGCGGTCTCGGCCGGTGACGATGATCTTGCCCAGCAGCGAGTCGAAGGCGCCGCTGATCACGTCGCCCGCGGTGACGCCGGAGTCCAGACGCATGCCGGGACCGCCGAAGGTGCGGAACGCCTTGACCGGGCCGGGCTGCGGCAGGAACCCGCGACCGGGGTCCTCGCCGTTGATGCGGAACTCGATCGAGTGACCCTGCGGCTCCGGGTCGGCGTAGTCGAGGATGCCCCCCTCGGCGATGCGGAACTGCTCGCGCACGAGGTCGAGGCCGGTCACCTCTTCGGAGACCGGATGCTCCACTTGCAGGCGGGTGTTCACCTCGAGGAATGAGATGGTGCCGTCGGCTCCGATGAGGAACTCGCACGTGCCTGCACCGACGTAGCCCACCTCGCGGAGGATGGCCTTGGACGACTCGTACAGCGTGGCGTTCTGCTCATCGGACAGGAACGGCGCAGGTGCCTCCTCGACGAGCTTCTGGTGGCGGCGCTGCAGCGAGCAGTCGCGGGTGGAGACCACGACGACGTTGCCGGCGGCATCCGCCAGGCACTGCGTCTCGACGTGGCGCGGCTTGTCGAGGTACTTCTCCACGAAGCACTCGCCGCGGCCGAAGGCGCTGATGGCCTCGCGGGTGGCGGACTCGAACAGCTCCGCGATCTCGTCGAACTCGCGCGCGACCTTGAGGCCGCGGCCGCCGCCGCCGTATGCCGCCTTGATGGCGATCGGCAGGCCGAACTCACGGGCGAAGGCCGTGACCTCGTCGGCACCGTCCACCGGGCCCGGGGTTCCGGGGGCGAGCGGGGCGCCCACCTTCTCGGCCACGTGACGCGCGGTCACCTTGTCGCCGAGCGCCTCGATGGCCTCGGGCGACGGGCCGATCCAGATGAGGCCGGCCGCGATCACGGCACGGGCGAAGTCCGCGTTCTCGGCGAGGAAGCCGTAACCGGGGTGCACGGCATCCGCCCCCGAGCGCCGCGCGACGGAGAGGATCTTCTCGATCGACAGGTACGTCTCCGCGCTGGTGCTGCCGCCGAGCGCGTACGCCTCGTCGGCGAGCTGGGCGTGCATGGCGTCGCGGTCCTGGTCGGCGTAGACGGCGACCGACGCCTTTCCGGAGTCGCGTGCGGCACGGATGACACGAACGGCGATCTCGCCGCGGTTGGCAACGAGAACCTTGGCGATGTCAGGCATGAATGTCAGCCTAGCGATGCTCGGACGTCCGGTTTTGAGCACCCCGCACAAGAAAACCTGTGAAGCTTCGTCGGAAGCCTCCTACGCGTCGCGCGTCTGCCACAGCGTCGGCCACCCCACGCCGAGCTCCCGGACGAGCCGGCGCAGCGTCGACAGCGACATGCCGACGACCGTGGACGGGTCGCCGTCCACGCGTTCGATGAACGCGCCGCCGAGGCTGTCGACGGTGAAGGCCCCGGCCACCTGCAGCGGCTCGCCGGATGCCACGTACGCCTCGATCTCGGCGTCGTCGATGTCCTCGGCGAACGTGACGGACGCGGTGGCGACGGCGTGCGCCTCGACCGCGGGCCGCCCCGGCTGCAGCCGGAACACGCTGTGCCCGGAGTGCAGGATGCCGGTGCCCCCGCGCATCGCGTGCCAGCGGGCAGTGGCCACCTCGGGCCGGTACGGCTTGCCGAGCACCTCGTCGCCGAACGCGAACATCGAGTCCCCGCCGATGACGATGCCGTCGAAGTCCGGGTCGCGCTCGCGCAGCGTCGCCGCGACGTCCGCGGCCTTGCGCCGGGCGAGCAGCAGCACGTGCTCGTCGGGGGTGAGCGTGCGCTCCTCGGCCTGCTCGACGGCCGCGATGACCGCGTCCTCGTCGACGCCCGGCGCCATCGTCTCGGGCTCGATGCCGGCTTGACGCAGCAGCATCAGGCGGGCAGGGGAGGTGGAGGCCAGGCACACGCGCACTCCCTCAGCCTAGGCTTCCGCCTCCCTCCGCGCGGGCCGGCTGCCGTGGGATGCTGGAGGGATGCAGCCGGGCCAGCTCATCGACCTCGACATCGCGGATGTCGCGCACGGCGGCGTCTTCGTCGGGCGGCACGAGGGGCGCGTCGTGTTCGTGCCCGACGCGATCCCCGGCGAGCGCGTACGCGTGCGCCTGACCGACACGTCGAAGGCGGCGTTCTGGCGTGGCGAGGTGCTCGAGGTGCTGGATGCCTCCAGCCACCGCCGCCCGCACGTCTGGCGTCAGGCGGATGTCGACGTCGCCCCGGAGCATCGACCCGGAGGCGCGGACTTCGGCCATATCGACATCCGGCATCAGCGCCGTCTCAAGGCGCACGTGATCGGCGAGGCGCTGCAGCGATTCGCGGGCATCGAGACCTCCGTGCTCGTGCATCCCGCCGGCGTCGGCGACGACGAGCGCACCTGGGAGCGTCCGCAGGCGACCCGGTGGCGCACCCGTGTGAGTCTCCACGTCGACGCCGACGGAGCGGTCGGACCATATGCGGCCCGCAGCCATCGCGTCGTGCGGTTCGACGACCTGCCGCTCGCGACGGCCGAGATCGAGCGCGTCGCCCGCGCGGTCGCCGATCGCGGCGACGCGCAGCCGGGCCGCATCGACCTGGTCCAGCCCGCCGACGGCGTCGTGCGCGTCATCCCGCGCCCCGAGGCGCGGCGCGGCTCCGGGCCGGAGGCGCGCGAGACGGTCCTCGAGACCGTCGGCGCGCACCGCTTCCGGCTGGATGCCGGCGGCTTCTGGCAGGTGCACCGACTGGCGGCGGACACGCTGTTCGCCACCGTGAGCGGCCTCCTCGGCGGACTCGGCGTCGACCCGGAGGCGCAGCACTTCGACCTGTACGGCGGCGTCGGGCTGTTCGCCACGGCCATCGCCGCGCACGCCGGCCGGCACGTCACGAGCGTCGAGTCGGATGCCCGCGCCACCGACCACGCGATCGGCAACCTCGTCGCCTGGCCGGGCGCGGAGGTGGTGCGCGCCCGCGTGGACCGCTGGCTGCCGAGGCTCGCG
>DATMTQ010000120.1:0-4731 GCA_035564095.1 Microbacterium sp.
CCACGACCGGCAGCCCGCGCAGCCGCGCGGCGTCGAGGATCGCGCCGAGCACGTCGTCGGCGAGCGCCGGTCCCGCGGCGTGCAGCACGACCTTGATGAGGGATGCCCCGGCATCGGCCATCTCGTCCACGGCCGTGCGCGCCCCGCCCGCGACGCCGGGCGACGCCGAGGGCGACGTGACGGCGTGGACGACGGCATCCGGTGCCCACGCGCGTCCGGACGGATACCCGCCGGGTGCCGTCAGGAATGCGCCGGAGTAGGCCACCCGCGGTGTGCCGACGCGGCGTCCGGCGAGGGCGTCCGGGTCGCCGCCGAGGTCGACGACCGCGGCGATGCCGCCCGCGGCCAGCGGCCCTGGGTCGATGAGATGAAGGTGCACGTGGTGGTCGGCGAACGGCGGCAGCGCGATGCCCGCCTCGCCGGTGAGGGCGTGGCGCACCGGGCGCGCACCGGGACCGAGCACCGCCTGCAACGCGTCGAGGTCGGTCACGGCCACACCGCCTGGGGCAGCTCGGTGCGCACCGCGTACAGCTCCGGGAAGAAGGTGAGCTCCAGCGCCCGCCGCAGGAACGGCACCCCGCTGGAGCCCCCGGTGCCGGGCTTCAGGCCGATGATGCGCTCCACCGTCTTCAAGTGCCGGAACCGCCACAGCTGGAAGTTGTCCTCCAGGTCGACGAGCTCCTCGCACGTCTCGTACGCAGACCAGTGCGCGGTCGCATCCGCGTAGATCCCGGTGAACACGGGCACGAGCTCGGGGGTGAAGGTCCACGCCTTCGTGACGTCCCGCTCGAGCACGGATGCCGGGATGGCGTAGCCGGCCCGGGCGAGCAGCCGCAGGAACTCGTCGTACAGGCTGGGCGCCTCGAGCGCCTCGGTGACCAGGGCGAGGTTCCCCGGTTCGCCGGCGAAGACGCGCAGCATCCCGGCGTGCTTGTTTCCGAGCGTGAACTCGATCGCCCGGTACTGCGCCGACTGGAAGCCCGACGCGTTGCCGAGCACGCCGCGGAACTGCGCGTACTCCGTCGGCGTCAGCGTCGCCAGTACCGACCATTGCTCGGTGAGCGTCTTCTGGATGTGCTTGACCCGCGCGATGCCTTTGAGGGCGGGTGCGAGCTCATCCGCGCGCAGGTGCGCGCACGCCGCAGACAACTCGTGCAGCACCAGCTTCAGCCACAGCTCGGTGGTCTGGTGCTGGACGATGAACAGCAGCTCGTCGGGATGCTCCGGGTCCGACAGCGGATGCTGGGCGTCCAGCAGCGTGCCGAGCTCCAGATACCCGCCGTAGGTCATGCGGTCGGCGAGGTCGGTGATGACCGATTGCTCGATCGTTCGGGTGTTGTGCTGCACGCCGTCGTCCACGGCGCCCAGCCTACTGACCGGAGTCGATCAGATGAGGCTGAGTTCGCGCAGCTTCGCCTCGACGTCGGCGTTCGACGGCTCGACGTGGTGGCTCGCGTCCGGGTAGACGACCACGGGGATGTTCGTGCGGCCGGAGATGTCGCGCGCGACGTCGGCGGCGGCCGGGTCGGCCTCGAGGTCGACGTAGCGATACTCGATTCCGAGCCCGTCGAGCTGCTTCTTGGTGCGTCGGCAGTCGCCGCACCACTCGGCGCCGTACATCGTGATCGTCGTGTCAGTCATGCTTCCATTGTTCCGTACCCGCGGGAGAGGAAGCTCGGAGCGGGCGGATGCACGGGCTCTCTGAGAATCCGCGAATTCTGGACGGCCCCCGTGAGTTTCTCGGTGCCACCCATGGAAGCCGTACGAGCGAGGGGATTCCCCGGGGCCCCCGTGACACCATGGATCACGGAGCGCCGACCGATTCGGGGCTTCACCGGATCGGAGCTCCCATGCAGTTGTCAATCGTCGTCCCGACGTACAACGAGGCGCCCAACGTCGCCGAGTTGGTGCGCCGCGTCGCGTTGGCCGTGCGGGACGTCGAGGCGGAGATCGTGTTCGTCGACGATTCCAGCGACGACACCCCCGAGGTCATCCGCGAGGTCGCGGCGACCGCACCCCTGCCGGTGCGACTGATCCACCGCGACAGCCCCACCGGCGGGCTGGGCGGCGCCGTGGTCGCCGGGTTCCATGCCGCCGCGTCCGACGTGTGCGTCGTGATGGACGGAGACCTGCAGCATCCGCCGGAGGACATCCCCGCGCTGCTGCACCGGCACCGCCGCGGCGACGTCGACCTGGTCGTGGCATCCCGCTACGTGGGCGAGGGCGATGCGGGCGGCCTCGCCGACCGCAGCCGCGTGCTCGTGTCGCGCGGTTCGACGCTGCTGACCAAGGCGATGTTCCCGATCAAGCTGCGCGACGTCACCGACCCGATGACCGGCTTCTTCCTCGTGGACCGTCGCGCGATCGATCTGGACACCCTGCGCCCGCGCGGGTTCAAGATCCTGCTCGAGATCCTCGCCCGCAAGGTGATGCGGGTCGCCGAGATGCCGTTCCGGTTCGCCGACCGGCACGCCGGCGAGTCGAAGGCGTCGTTCGCCCAGGGCCTGCACTTCCTCGCTCAGCTCACCGCTCTGCGGTTCGGCAAGATGTCGCTGTTCGCGATCATCGGGGGCCTCGGCGCGATCGCGAACCTGCTCATCATGTGGGTGCTCATCCGCTTCGGCGTCGAGTACATCACCGCCGCGATCGTCTCGGCCGAGGTCACGATCATCGCGAACTTCCTCGCCCAGGAGCGCTTCGTCTTCCACGACATGCGCGGCTCGGCGACCTCCGGCGTCTGGAGCCGGTTCGCGAAGGCGGCGCTGTTCAACAACATCGAACTGGTCGTGCGCATCCCCGTGATCGCGCTGCTCGTGCACACCTGGCACATCTCCAGCGTGATCGCCGCCGGCATCACCCTGCTGGTCGCATTCGTGGTGCGCTTCGTGTTCAACTCGCTCGTCGTCTACCGGCAGGCCGACGCCGAGAAGCGGCCCGCGGCCGTGCGGGCGCGGGATGCCGCGGAGGGCGTCGACACCGTCTGAGGTCGCGCCGGCCCGCGCTCAGGTGCCGCCGGGGACCCCCGCGGGGGACCGATCCGCCTCCCGGGCCGGTCTCGTCCCGCGCGCCGATTCGATGCCCGCCAGCAGCCAGCCCCCGCCGATCAGCAGCAGCACGCCCAGCAGCAGGCCGCCGGCGATGTCGACGAGGAAGTGGCGACCGAGGTACAGCCGCGAGGTCAGCTCGATGAGCAGCAGCGCCTGACCGGTGAGCAGGAAGCCCGCCGCTGTCCGGGAGGAGTACCGGGTCCACAGCGCCGCCCCCAGGACGAACACGACGTACAGGCGTGAGATCGAGCCGGACGGGATCGGACCGGCGCCGCCCAGTGCGAGCCCGGGACGCACCTCGGCGATGTCCAATCCGGCGAGGTGGCCGAGCAGTTCCTGCACGACCGCTGGGCCGCCAGTGCCACCGGCAGGATCACAGCGACGTCGAGGCGGCGCTCCCGGGCGAACAGGGCGATCCCCACGATCGCCGCCAGCAGCAGCGACGGCACGACGTCCCCGATCGTGGTCACGGCCGTGAAGACGGCGACGAGGCCGGGGGACCGGGCGAGAGCGAGCTCTCCCACCACCCCGGCATCGAACCGGTCGTAGGCGCGCACGCGAACCAGCACGCACAGGGCGATGAGCACCAGAGCCAGGATGACGGCCGTGAGGATCACGCGGCTCGCACGCGCCCGGCGCGGCGATCCGGGCAGCAGGCGCCGCGGGGCCCACGTCGCGACGACGATGAGCGCGCCGCCCACCAGCACGACGGCCCACCAGGTCAGATTCCCCAGCATGGCGCCAGCGTAGACCCGCCCCGCGCAGAAAACAGGAGGGGCTGCCGCTGATTCAGCGCGCCGGGATCGAGTCCAGGAGCCTGCGCAGTTCAGCGTTCGCCGCCGCCGACCCCGACTCGCGCGCGGCCCGCTCCGCGATGAGCGCATCGAGCCAGTCCCGCGCCTCCTCCGGAGCATCGGCCGGCAGCGGCGCGCCGAACGTGGTGTGCGCGGTGAGCGCGCCGTACAGGGCGTCCACGCCGGGCGGCGCGTAGCCGGCATCCTCCCAGTCGATCACATGCACCCGGCCGCCCAGATCCGTGCGCACGTTCCACGGCGTCACGTCGCCGTGTGCGGCGACCCAGTGCGCGGGCACGTCCGCGGGCCGCTCCAGCACGGCGGCGAGGATGCCGCCGATCTCGTCGGTCACCGCGGCCCGGCGCCGTGCGCTGCGCAGCGCACCGAGCGGATAATTCGGCACGGAGGCCGTCAGCATCCACGCCAGCGCCCCGCCGCCGCTCGCGATCGGCTCGGCGATGCGGAACGAGCGCGGCTGCGCCCGATGCACGCCGGAGACGACGGTGAACTCGCGCTGGATGCGGCCGGCATCCGGATGCAGCCGCGCGAACGCGACGCCGCGCCCCGCCTGCAGCAGCAGCGCGGCGAACCCGGTGCGGCCGGTCTGCGGCCGGTGGTAGACGGCGAGGCCGTCGAACGCGCCGGCGGCATCCCGCCACTGCGTGAGGAGAGCCTGCCAGTCGTCGTCCGACAGCGGCGCCTGCCAGGCCACCCGCTCGCCGGGGATCAGGCGGGGCCCGGCGACCCGCACCCCGAGCCAGAGGGCGCGCTGCGCGAGAACCTTCAGCGGACGGCACGGCGAGTGCATCGACAGGCCGGATGCCGCGGCCCGGCGTCCGTGCGCGGGGATCCAGATGTGCCCCGACGCCGGGAACCGGATGCTGCGGGTG
>DATMTQ010000121.1:0-2571 GCA_035564095.1 Microbacterium sp.
CGCGCCCGCCGCCCGGCAGACGCTCGCGATCGGCCGGCCGCGCCACGCCCGTGCCGCGCGGACGCAGCTGGAGCTCTCCGTCGAGAACGGCGGCACGCTGGTCGCGACGTCCGAGCCGGGCCCCGACCGCACGATCGCCGACGCCGGGCACGCGCAGAACCTTCCCGGCCGCACCGTGCGCCGCGAAGACGACCCGGCGGTCGCCGACGGCGCCGTGAACCGGGCCTACGACGGGCTCGGCACCACCTTCAACTTCTACTGGGAGGCGTACCGGCGCCGTTCGATCGACGGGCGCGGGCTGGCGCTCGATGCCACCGTGCACTACGGCGACGGGTACGACAACGCGTTCTGGAACGGTGAGCAGATGGTGTTCGGCGACGGCGACGGCGAGGTGTTGCGCGATTTCACCGGCAACCTCACGGTCATCGCGCACGAACTCACGCACGGGGTCACCGAGAACAGCGGCGGGCTCGACTACGACGGGCAGTCAGGCGCGCTGAACGAGTCGATCTCAGACGTGTTCGGCGCGCTCACCGAGCAGTGGTCGCTGAACCAGACGGCCGATCAGGCGTCCTGGCTCATCGGCGCGGGGCTCTTCGCCCCGAAGGTGCACGGCGTCGCCCTGCGGTCCCTGAAGGCGCCGGGCACCGCATACGACGACCCGGCGCTCGGCAAGGACCCGCAGCCCGCGACGATGGCCGGTTATGTGCAGACCGGCGAGGACAACGGCGGCGTGCACATCAATTCCGGCATTCCGAATCACGCGTTCTATCTGGCGGCGATCGCCATCGGCGGGCACGCCTGGCAGAAGGCGGGCCTGATCTGGTACCAGACCCTGACCGGCGGTACCCTCGAGTCCTCCGTCGACTTCGCCGCGTTCGCGCGTGCGACGATCGCGACGGCGACGGCGGAATTCGGTGCGGGCGCCGTCGAGACGGCGGCGGTGACGTCCGCGTGGCAGCAGGTGGGAGTGCTCGGCGATGCCTGACCCGGAGCCGGTCGTGGTGGTCACGGTGGTGCGGTCCGGCGGCATCGCCGGGCTGCATCGCCGGTGGGCAGCCGAAGCGGGCGCGGACGCGGCCCCGCACTGGATCGCCCTCGTCGACGACTGCCCCTGGGACGACCCGCCGCCGCCGACCACGGGTGCAGACCGGTTCATGTGGCGCATCAGCGTGCAGCAGGCCGATGCCGACGACCGATCGGTGGACCTGCCCGACGACGCGGTCACCGGGCCGTGGCAGACGCTGGTCGACGAGGTGCGCGCAGCCGGGGCGTCGCCGGGCGCATCCTGACCCGGCGTCAGCGCTGGGCGCGGCGCCCGCGAGCGGGCTTGAGACTCTTCTGCATGTTCACGACGCCGAGCCACCGGCCGAACTTGAACCCGACCCGGCCGAGTCGGCCCACCTCCGTGAACCCGTACCGCTCGTGCAAGGCGATGGAGCCCTCGGCGCCCTTGTCGCTGATGACGGCGAGGATCTCGCGGATGCCCGCCTCCGCGCACGCGTCCAGCAGCGCCTCCATCAACACGCGGCCGAGACCCTTGCCCGTGGCCGCCTGCCCGAGGTAGATCGAGTTCTCCACCGTGTACCGGTACGCGGACTTGCCCGACCACGGCTGCACCAGCGCGTAACCGAGGATCTGTCCGGTGGGAGCCTGGGCGACGAGGAACGGCATCCCCTGCTTCTGCAGGTACGCGAACTTGTCGCGCCACTGCGTGAGGGACCACTCCGACTCGTCGAACGTGACGACCGAGTTCGTCACGTAGTAGTTGTAGATCGCCCGGATGTCGGGGATGTCGGTTTCGCGCGCCTCGCGGATCACGTACTCGAACGGCCGCTCCGCCTCGGGGACCGGCTTCAGGTGCCGCGGCAGCTCACGCCGCTTCTCGTATTCCTCGGGAAGCATGTGCCAACGTTAGCGCCAGCAGGTTTCCGCACTGTTACGCGGGCAGCCGCCAGTCGACGGGCTGCGCTCCCTGCTGCACGAGCAGATCGTTCGCGCGCGAGAACGGGCGCGACCCGAAGAACCCGCGACTGGCCGACAGCGGCGACGGATGCGCCGACTCGATGATAGGCACGTCGCCGAGCAGCGGCCGCAGGTTCGCGGCATCCCGCCCCCACAGGATCGCGACGAGCGGACCGCCGCGGGCGACGAGCGACCGGATCGCGTGCTCGGTGACCTTCTCCCAGCCCCAGCCGCGGTGGGAAGCCGGCTGCCCCGGCGACACGGTGAGCACCCGGTTCAGCAGCATGACGCCCTGTTCCGCCCACGCCGACAGGTCGCCGTGCGGAGCGGGCGGGATGCCGAGGTCGTCGCTGAGTTCGCGGTAGATGTTCTGCAGGCTGCGTGGGACCGGCCGCACGTGCTTGTCGACGGCGAACGACAGCCCGATCGGATGCCCCGGAGTGGGATACGGATCCTGACCGACGATCAGCACGCGCACCGCGTCCCGCGGCTGCGCGAACGCGCGCAGCACCCGGTCCCCGGCCGGCAGGTAGTGACCGCCGTGCGCCACCACCTCGCGCAGCCGGTCCCCGAGCGCGGCGATGTCGCCGCCGACGGGCGCGAGCT
>DATMTQ010000122.1:0-5423 GCA_035564095.1 Microbacterium sp.
CGGCGAACGCCCCCGACGGCGCGAGCGGGGCCGGCAGCGCGGGTGCGGGGACCTCGGGCACCGGGCCCGCCTCGCGCGCGGCGACGTCGTAGGGGATCGCCAGCACGACCGGCACCCGGTACGACAGCGCGTGCTCGATCGCGATGATGACGGTCGCGGCGGCATCCGTGCGTCCGACGGTGTACGTGCGGGCGCCCACGCCGGACGCCATCGCGATCTGGTCGACGTCCCACGGGCGCGGGCCGGACGTGGGCTCGTCGCCGACGACGAGCACGAGCGGGATGCGGGCCTGCACGGCTTCGGCGAGGGCGGTGAGCGTGTTGGTGAACCCGGCGCCGTACGTGGAGGTGGCGGCGGCGATGCGACCCGAGGCGCGGTAGTGGGTGTCGGCGGCGACCACCCCGCCCGCCTCGTGGCGCACCGCGGTGTAGGTGGCGGAGGTCTGACGCTCGAGGGCATCGAGGAAGTACGCGTTCCCGTTGCCCATCACCCCGAACACGTGGTCGATGTGACGGGCGAGGGTGACGGCGACGTGCGCGGACACGGTGGGCATGGCGGAGCCTTTCGAGACAGGAAACGGAGGATGCCGTGTATGTCTCGCGCGCTCGGCCCTTCCCGGGCGGCTGCGTGCTCCTTTTTCGAGCACCGGCCCCTGGGCGCACATGCGCTGTGCGGCGACGTCGTCGCACCGGGCCGGACATCCCTCACTCTAGGGCATGGGGGCCGGTCACTGCTCGTCGAGCCCTCGGATGCTGCGCCGGTGCATGAGCATCACGCCCGACACCCCGGCCGCGCACATCACCACGATGTACACGCCCAGAAGCAGGGGAGCGAGGTAGCGCGGGGCACCGGCGGGCACGGATACCACCGTCACCACGACGGCGAGCACGAGCACGACGAGCACCGCGATGTGCGCGCATTGCAGGAGCGCGTCGGTGCGACGGTGCATGGCACACACAGTAGTGGTCCGCGTCCCGGGGCATCCGGGTTCGGGCATCGCGATGTGCGGCATCCTGCATCGCGAGAACAGATCGCTGCGCGGTCACGCAAGATCCGGCTCCGGCACAATGGAGGGGTGAAGACGATCCAGCTGCGCCGTTACGTGCTCGCCGACGGGACCTACGACGACTTCGTCGCGTGGTTCGACGAATCGCTGCGCCCCGCGCGGACGGCCACCGGGTTCGCCGTCGAGTTCGCGTACGGCATCCGGGAGACGAACGAGTTCGTGTGGGCGGTCTCCACGCCCGGCGACGCCGCGGCCTTCAACAGGGTCGAGGAGGCCTACGTCGCGTCTGCCGAGCGAGCCGCGGCCTTCGCCGGCCAGCCCGACCGGATCACCGCCAAGGCCATCGACTTCGTCGAGGCCGCCTGAGCGCACCCGCCGCGCCGCCGTAGGATCGACCCGTGAGCGACCGCCGATTCCCCCGCAGCGTCTTCGGCGTCGGGACGGAGCCGGATCCGCGATTCAGCCTGGCCAACGAGCGCACGTTCCTGGCGTGGATCCGCACCGCCCTCGGCCTGCTCGCGGTGGGCATCGCGATCGAGGCGCTCAAGCTCGACATCAACCCGGTGCTGCGGTTCATCGCCTCTCTGATCTTCTGCATGCTGGCCGTCGTCGCCTCGGCGTTCGCCTGGCTGGCGTGGGCGCGGGCGGAACGCGCGATGCGCGAGGGCCGGCCGCTTCCCGGCCCGGCACTCGGCCCGGTGCTCGTGGTCGGGGTGGTGCTGGCCGTCGCGATCATCGCGATCGGGCTCTTCCTGTGACCGGGGTCCCGGCCGACGACGACCCGCGGGCGCGGGTGTACGACGCCGGGCTGCAGCCGGAGCGGACCCTGCTCGCGTGGCGTCGCACGTGCCTGTCGATCGCAGCGGGGTTCGTCGCGACGATCAAGTACTTCACCGACGCCATCGGCCTGTGGGCCATCGCGCTCGGCGCGCTCGGGCTCGGCCTCGTCGGGGTCGCCTGGCTGGTCTCGACCCTGCGCTACCGGCGGGTGCACCACGGGCTGGTGCAGCACGGGATGCTGGCCTCTGGCGGCACCACGCCCCTGCTGGTCGCCGCCTCCGTGGCGGTCGGGGCCGTCACGGCGCTCATCGTGGTCGTCGTGACCTGGCATCCCTGATCGCGCGGTCTGCTCCCGCGGGCACCGATGATGCGCGCTGAGTCAAGACGGGCGTGGGATACCGGACGGACAATGAGAGCACCCGACGCGCCGACGCGCGCCGAATCGACTCAAGGAGACACCGATGTCCGACTCGACTGTGCTTGCCCAGAACCCAGGGCTCGATGAGAACGCGCTGCTCGCCCGCGTGCAGGCGCCGGAGGGGGAGGGCCGCGAGATCCTCGACGCCGCCACCCGGGAGGTGATCGGCCGGGTCCCGGTCCAGACGGTCGAGGACATGGATGCCGCCGTCGCGCGCGCCAAGGCCGCCCAGCCCGCGTGGGAGGCGCTCGGCCACGAGAAGCGCAGCGAGCTGCTGTTGAAGGCCGCCGACGCCATCGACGCCAGCGCCGAGGGCCTCGCGCACCTGCTCTCCCGCGAGCAGGGCAAGCCCCTGAACGGGCCGAACGCCCGGTTCGAGGTGGGCGCGTGCTCCGCGTGGCTGCGCACCAATGCCACCACGGTGCTCGAGCCGGAGGTGCTGGTCGACGACGAGAACCTGCACGCCGAGCTCGTCTACAAGGCCGCCGGCGTCGTGGGCGCGATCTCCCCGTGGAACTGGCCGCTGATGATCTCGATGTGGCAGATCGGCCCGTCGCTGCGCATGGGCAACACGGTCGTGCTGAAGCCCTCCGGCAACACCCCGCTGAGCGTGCTCGCGATGGTGTCGGTGATGAACGACGTGCTCCCCGCCGACGTGCTGATCGCCGTGCCGGGCCGTGGCGACACCGGCTCACGCCTGGCATCCCACCCGGACATCGCCAAGGTCATGTTCACGGGCTCCACCGAGACCGGCAAGAAGATCATCGAGGCATCCGCCGGCAACCTCGCCCGTCTCACCCTCGAGCTCGGCGGCAACGACGCCGGCATCGTGCTGCCCGGCACCGACCCGGCCGCGATCGCCCAGGACCTCTTCTGGGGCGCGTTCATCAACACCGGCCAGACCTGCGCCGCGTTGAAGCGCCTCTACGTGCACGACTCCATCTACGAGGAGACCGTGCAGGCGCTCGCCGAGATCGCGAAGAACACGCCGATGGGCAAGGGCCTGGACGAGAACAACGTACTCGGCCCGCTGCAGAACAGGGACCAGTTCGACATCGTCTCGCGCCTCGTCGAGGACGCGAAGGCCCACGGCGGACGCGTCGTCACCGGCGGCGAGGCGGCGCCGGAGCTCGGCGAGCTGTTCTACCGCGCGACCATCGTCGCCGACGTCACCGACGGCACCGCCGTCGTCGACGAGGAGCAGTTCGGCCCGGTGCTGCCGGTCATCCGCTACACCGACGTCGATGACGCCTTCGCCCGCGCGAACGCCGCCGAGGTGGGCCTCGGCGCCTCGGTGTGGTCGAGTGACGTGGATGCCGCCCGCGCGGCCGCGACGCGCATGCAGTCCGGCACCGTGTGGATCAACTCGCACGGCGGCCTGCACCCGATGGTGCCGTTCGGCGGCACGAAGAGCTCCGGCTACGGCATGGAGTTCGGCGTCGAGGGTCTGAAGTCGGTCGCCGTGCCGCAGGTCGTGTCGGGCCCGGGCCGCAAGGGCTGAGCCGCGATGACGACGGCGATCGTCGTCGGCGGCGGGTCGGCGGGCAGCGTCGTCGCCCGCCGGCTCGCCGATGCGGGCATCCAGGTCGCCCTGCTCGAAGCAGGCGGCGAGGACGCCAACCCCGCGATCCACGACCCGGCCCGCATGGCCGAGCTCTGGCACAGCCCCGACGACTGGGACTACCGCACGGTGCCGCAGGAGCACGCGGGAGGCCGCCGTCTGCACCTGCCCCGCGGCAAGGTGCTCGGCGGCTCGCACGCACTGAACGCGATGATCTGGGTGCGCGGTGCCGCGTGGGACTTCGACAACTGGGCGGCGCTCGGCTGCGACGGCTGGTCGTGGCGCGACGTGCTGCCGGTGTACGAGCAGATCGAGGGCGTGCTGCCGATCGTCGGCGACCACCCCGTGGAGCCGGTGCAGCAGGCGATCGTCGACGCGTACGTGCAGGAGGGCGTCGAGTTCAACCCGGACTACAACGGCGAACAGCAGGACGGCGTCTCGCAGCAGCAGGTCACCCTCGTCGACGGCCGGCGCGTGGACACGTACATGGTCTTCGTTAAGTCGGCGCGGGATGCCGTCGACGTCGTCCCGGGGGCGCACGTGCACTCGGTCGTCTTCGAGGACGGCGCTGCCCCCGGTGTGCGCTACCGCGACGCCACGGGCCGGATGCGGGTGCGCCACGCCGACCAGGTGGTGCTGTGCGGTGGCGCGCTGGATTCGCCGCAGATCCTGCAGCGCTCCGGCATCGGCCCGCGGGCACAGCTCGAGGCGCTCGGCATCGACGTGGTCGTGGATGCCCCGGACGTCGGCGCCAACCTGCACGACCACCTGCTCTCGCCCGTGGTGTTCGCCACGGAGCGCCGCGTCGGGCCGCCCGTCGCGGGCGTCTCGGTGACGCAGACGCACGCGTTCTGGCGGTCGCAGCCGGATCTCCCGGTGCCGGACACGCAGCCCATCCACTTCTCCGTGCCGATGTACGGCGAGGACCTGCCGCCGGTCGGCGACGACGGCTTCTCGCTCATGGCGGGCATCGTCACCCCGCGCAGCCGCGGCCGGCTGACGCTTACCGGGGCCGGCCTCGACGACCCGGTCGAGATCGATCTGCAGGCGCTCGCCGACGACGCGGACGTGGCATCCCTCGTCGCGTCCGTGCGGCAGATGCGGCGGGTCGGGCGACGGCCAGCACTGGCGGCCGAGTGGGGTGCCACCGAGGTGTATCCGGGCGAGGATGTCGGCGATGACGAGCTCGAGGACTACGTGCGACGCACCGCGGTCACGTACCACCACCAGGTCGGCACGTGCCGGATGGGGGCGGATGCCGCATCCGTCGTCGACCCGCGTCTGCGGGTGCGCGGCGTCACGGGCCTGCGGGTCGTCGACGCCTCGATCATGCCGCAGATCACCACCGGCAACACGAACGCCCCCGCCGTGCTCATCGCCGAGATGGGCGCCCGGTTCCTGCTCCAGGACCTCGGCCTCTGAGCCGTCCCACGCCTCGCTCCGCTCGCTCAACGACCGGGGGTCCGGGGCGGCGGGAGACCGGCGCCGGTCAGATGGTGACGACGACCTTGCCGCGCACGTGGCCGGTGCGCTGCAGGGCGACGGCATCCGTGATCCGCTCGATCGGGAAGCGCGCCGCGATCGGCAACTGCAGCGTGCCCGCGGCGAGGCCGGCGGCGATGCGGTCGAGGGCGCCGGGCGTGGCATCCCCGCCGCCG
>DATMTQ010000123.1:0-6744 GCA_035564095.1 Microbacterium sp.
TACAACCAAATGGTTGTACGAAATGAGCTGAGCGATGAGCAGATCGATCGCGTGTTCCAGGCCCTCGCCGCCCGCACGCGGCGCGACATCCTGCGCCGCACGATCGATCGCGAGCAGTCCGTGTCCGAACTCGCCCGCGACTACGACATGTCGTTCGCGGCGGTGCAGAAGCACGTGGCCGTGCTCGAGGCCGCCGAGCTCATCGTCAAGCGCGCCGAGGGACGCGAGCGGCTGGTCCGCGCGAATCCGGACATGATCGCCCACGCGCGGGCGCTGCTCGCCCGCTACGAGGAGCTCTGGCGCTCCCGCATCGCCCGCCTCGACGACCTGCTCGCGGAGGACGCAGCGAGTCCTGCCGACGACCCCGGACCGGCTCCGTCCGCGTCTTCCGACCGACCGAACCAAGGAGGCTGACATGCCTGTCACCGATATCACCACCGATCCCGAGAACCTGACGATCACCGTCGTCGCCGACCTCGCGGCGCCCGTCGAGCGGGTGTGGCGCGCCTATTCCGATCCGCGCCAGCTGGAGCGTTTCTGGGGCCCTCCCGGGTGGCCGGCCACGTTCGCGCAGTTCGACTTCACGGTCGGTGGCCGGGCGCTGTACACGATGACCGGACCGCGCGGCGAGACGTCGTCCGGCGCGTGGGAGTTCACCGCGATCGACGAGCCGCGCGGCTTCGAGGTGATCGACGCGTTCGTCGACGACGACGGCGTCCCGCTCGACGGCGGGCAGTCGCGCATGACGTTCGCGTTCGAGCCGTCCGAGCTCGGCACGCGGATGACCTCGACCGCCTGGTTCGCCTCGCACGAGTCGCTCGAGCAGATGGTCGAGATGGGCATGATCGAGGGCACCAAGATGGCGATGAGCCAGCTCGACGCGGTGCTGCAGGACCTGCGTGAGTACGCCCAGGGCAAGGGCACCCGGCTCGAGCTGCTGGATGACACGCACGTGCGCATCACGCGGCTGGTCGGCGGCCCGCGCGAGCTGGTGTGGCGCGCCCACCACGACCCGGAGCTGATGCGGCAATGGCTGCTCGGCCCCGACGGCTGGGTCATGACCGACTGCGAGCTCGCGGCCGCCGCCGGCGAGAGCTACCGCTACGGCTGGGAGCCCGTCGGCGACACCGCCGGGCAGGCGTTCGGCTTCGAGGGCGAGGCGCTGCTCGTCGACGCCCCGCGCCGCGCGGTGACGACCGAGCGCATGCAGGGGATGCCGGGGCCGTCGACTCTCAACGACCTGAGCCTCTACGAGGAGGACGGCGCGACGCTCATCACGCTGCTGATCGAGTACCCCGACCTGGCCACGCGCGACATGATCCTCGCCACCGGCATGGTCGACGGCATGGAGGCCTCGTACGCCCGCCTGGAGCGCGAGCTGCTGAGTACCGCCGGCCGCTGAGTGCCCTTCGACAGGCTCAGGGACCGAGTGGGACGAAACGCGGATGCCTCGCAGGGATTCGCGTTTCGTCTCGCTTCGCTCGCTCAACGACCGATGGGGATGCGGCGCGTAGCGTGGAGGGATGCCGCTTCCCACGATCACGACGGAGGCCGGCCGCGCGGCGCTCGCCGCGGTGGCATCCGGGTCCGTCGCGCGCTCCGACCGGGCCACCGCGGTGCGGTACCTGCTGCAGCTGCTGGTCGAGAAGGCGCCCGGGCACACCGTCGAGGTGCGCGTTCCTCCGTTCGGCGCGGCGCAGGTGATCGAGGGGCCCCGGCACACGCGCGGCACGCCGCCGAACGTCGTCGAGACCGACGCCGAGACGTGGATCGCCGTGGCCACCGGCGCCGAGTCGTGGCCGGATGCCGTCGCCGCCGGCCGGGTGGCGGCATCCGGCACGCGCGCCGACCTGTCCGCCCTGCTGCCGCTGCGGCCCTGAACGTGCGCCCGACCGGGGCCGGGCTCGCGGGCGCGTGAGACAATGGGGGCATGGCTGAGATCGAGCACACCGAGACCGCGCGCGTGCGCCGCGCGCCCAAGGTCGTCGTGTTCCTGGTGCTCGGAGCCGCGTTCGGCGTCTTCGTCGCGATGGTGCTGACGTTCGCCTTCAGCTCGGCCGACACGAGCGCCGTGACAGGGGTCACGTATTCCGCATCGACCGTCTTCGGCTTCCTGGCGATCATCTGCGGAGCCGTCGGGCTGCTGCTCGGCGGTCTCGTCGCGGTCGTGCTGGATCGACGCAGCAGCCGCCGCACGCACATCGTCACCATCGAGCGCGAGGAGTACCTCGGCGAGACGGACGACTTCGACTCCTGAGGCGTCGGAGCGGCCTCGCGAGGGTTCTACGCCAGTTCGGCGATGATCGGCTGGATCGCGGCGTCGAACATCACGATGTCCTGCCGCAGGCCGTCGGTGACCGCGATCGTCAGGGCGCCGATCCACCACACGCCGCGCTGCACGAGCGGCAGCACCTGCACGTTGAGCTCGAACGCGTGCGCCCGGCGGCCCACCTCCCGCTCGTACTCCGCGATCGCCCCCGCGTAGGCGCGGTACGAGGCGCCCGGCGTGCGCGCGTATCGGTGGTGCGCCGAGACCGCGTAGTCGATGGCATCCTGGGCGTGCGGCTCGATCGCCGCGCGCAGGTCGTCGAACCCCTCGACGGGCAGTGCGACGAGCATCTCGAACCCGTCGACGAGATCGAGCGGCACCGGCGACGGGTGCGCCGTCGGCTCGACCGTCAGCTCCCAGTACTCCCGCCACTGCTTCTCGACGGCGGGTGCGGGATCCGCCGTCTCGTGCCGGGGCGGAATGCCGCGCAGATGCGGCAGCTCCTCGGGCGAGCGGATGCCGAGCACCTGCCGCAGATACAGGGCCACGAGCACGGCGGTGCTGGAGTCCTCGCGGATGGTCCACTCTGCAGCGCCGGTCATGGCGACATTCTAAGTGGGAGGCGGAACGCGCGGCCCTTTCCGCCGGGTAGGCTGTTCTGGTGGCCGGACCCTCGCACGCCGATCCCTATTCCGCTGCCGGAGTCGACACTGCCGCGGGAGACCGCGCCGTCGAGCTGATGAAGGCATCCGTCCGTCGCACCCACGGGCCCGAGGTGCTGGGCGGTGTCGGCGGATTCGCCGGCCTCTTCGACGCGGCGGCCCTCGCGGGGTACCGGCATCCGCTGCTGGCGACCAGCACCGACGGCGTCGGCACGAAGGTCGCCATCGCGCAGGCGATCGACAAGCACGACACCATCGGGCACGACCTCGTCGGCATGGTCGTCGACGACATCGTCGTGGTGGGCGCGAAACCGCTGTTCATGACCGACTACATCGCGTGCGGCAAGGTGGTGCCCGAGCGCATCGCCGACATCGTGCGCGGCATCGCCGAGGGCTGCGCGCTGACCGGCACCGCGCTCGTGGGCGGCGAGACCGCCGAGCACCCGGGGCTGCTCGGCCGGGACGACTACGACGTCGCGGGGGCCGCCACCGGCGTCGTCGAGAAGGATGCCGTGCTCGACGCCTCCCGCGTGGTCGCCGGCGACGCGATCATCGCCCTGGCATCCAGCGGCCTGCACTCCAACGGGTACTCGCTGGTGCGCCACATCGTCGCGAACAACGGCATCGTCTACGGCTCGAACGCCCCCGACTTCGGCACCACGTGGGGCGAGGCGCTGCTCGAGCCCACCCGCCTGTACACCGCGCCGCTGCTGCAGCTGCTCGCCGACCACCCCGGTGCCGTGCACTCGCTCAGCCATGTCACCGGCGGCGGCATCGCGGCGAACCTCGCCCGCGTGCTGCCCAAGGGCACCTGGGTCGACGTCGACCGGTCCACGTGGTCGCCGCTGCCGGTCTTCCGCGTGCTCGCGGGCCTCGGCGGTCTCGAGCTCACCCAGACCGAGGGCACCTGGAACCTCGGCATCGGATTCCTCGCCGCGGTGTCGGCCGATCAGGCGGATGCCGTCATCCGCTCGATCCGCGACGCGGGCATCGAGGCGTGGCAGGTCGGCGTCGTGCGCGACGACGCGCGACCCGACGGAGATTTCGAACAGGGCGCCAAGGGCGTCGACGGCGGAGCGGTGCGCCTGGTCGGCCGCTACGCAGAAGCAGGAGCGAACTGAGCGATGTGCGGCATCGTCGGGATGGTCGGCAACGGCCCGGTCAACCAGGAGATCTACGACGCCCTGCTGCTGCTGCAGCACCGCGGTCAGGATGCCACCGGCATCGCCACCGCGGAGTCGAACGGCGTCATGCACATGGCCAAGGCTCAGGGCATGGTGCGCGAGGCGTTCCGCACCCGCGACATGCGCTCCCTCCTCGGCAGCGTCGGCCTCGGCCACGTGCGGTACGCCACGAAGGGCACCGCGTCCAGCGAGGAGGAGGCGCAGCCGTTCTACGTGAACGCGCCGTACGGCATCGTCCTCATCCACAACGGCAACCTCACCAACACGCGTGAGCTGACGAGCGAGATGGCCCAGCGCGACCGCCGCCACTTGAACTCGTCGAGCGACACCGAGCTGCTGCTGAACGTGCTCGCCAACGAGCTGCAGACCACGACGTCGCCCGTCGACCTCGAGCCCGACCGGATCTTCGAGGCGGTCGCGCGCACCCACGAGCGCATCGAGGGCGCCTACGCGGTGATCGCGATCATCGCGGGCTACGGCCTGCTCGCCTTCCGCGACCCGTTCGGCATCCGCCCCCTCATCCTCGGGCGCCGCCGCGTGGCGGACGGCTCGACGGGCTCGCCGACCCAGACCGGCGACGAGTGGGTCGTGACGAGCGAATCGCTCGTACTCGAGAACGGGGACTACGAGATCGTGCGCGACGTCGCGCCCGGTGAGGCCGTGTTCATCACGAACGACGGCGAGCTGTTCTCGCGCCAGTGCGCCGCGGAGCCGACCCTTGCGCCGTGCGCCTTCGAGTACGTGTACCTAGCGCGTCCCGACTCGGTGATGAACGGCATCTCGGTCTACGAATCGCGGCTGCGGATGGGCGAGAAGCTCGCCGACACCATCGCCAAGCACGTGCCGCGCGACCAGATCGACGTCGTCATGCCGATCCCCGACTCCTCGCGGCCCGCCGCGATGGAGGTCGCCCGCAAGCTCGGCATCGAGTACCGCGAGGGCTTCTACAAGAACCGCTACGTCGGACGCACGTTCATCATGCCCGGGCAGGCGGTGCGCAAGAAGAGCGTGCGGCAGAAGCTCAACGCGATGTCGAGCGAGTTCCGCGGCAAGAACGTGCTGCTGATCGACGACTCGATCGTGCGCGGCACCACCAGCAAGCAGATCATCCAGATGGCGCGGGATGCCGGCGCCGCATCGGTCACGTTCGCCTCGGCGGCGCCCCCGGTGCGGCATCCGCACGTCTACGGCATCAACATGCCCTCGCGGCACGAGCTCGTCGCGCACGGCCGCACGATCCCCGAGATCGCGGAGGAACTGGGCTGCGACCACATCGTGTACCAGGAGGTCGAGGACCTCAAAGCGGCGATCCTCGACGACTCCGGCATCACCGACCTCGACATGAGCTGCTTCGACGGCCGATACGTCACCGGCACCGTGACCGACGAGTACCTCGATTGGGTGGAGGGTTCCCAGCAGAGCTGAGGATGCCCCGCCGGGGCGCGCACGCCCGGCCGATGCGGGCGCGCAAAAAGCACCGGATGCGTCGAGGCGCACCCGGTGCTCGCGTCGAAGGGACGACTCAGGCGGTCTGCAGGGACCCTAGGTCCTGGTCTTCGTCCTCGTCGTCTTCGTCGTCGTACTGGTCAGCCCACTTGTCGACGTACTGGTCTTCGCCGTTCTCGTCGTGGTGACCGAGTTCCCGCTCCAGTGCCGTGTAATTGACACTCGGGCTGTACGACTTCAGTTCGCGGGCGATCTTGGTGTGCTTCGCCTTCTGACGGCCACGCCCCATGCGCAACCCCCTCTTGTCTGTGTCGCGGGTCGTGCCGGACCCGGTGCATTGTGAATGCCGGCCCGAGGCCGGGAAGAGTAGAATCCAGAATATCACGGCGGGTCCGGCCCGGCCTTTCTCCCCGGGTGAGACCGCCCCGGCGAGAGGGATGACGATGTCCGAGCAACAGAGCCAGAACGAGCCTGCCGATGAGGTCTCCGCGTCCACCACGGGCGCCGTGGTCGTGGGCGTCACGCCCGATCAGCCGCCGCGTGTGCTCAAGGTCGCGGCCCGGCATGCCGCCCTGCTCGGAGCACCGCTGGTCGTGGTGAACGTCGACGTGATGCGGTTCATCACCTACGAGGATCCCGACGGGTCCGTGCACTCCGCACCCATCGACATGGACATCGACACCGGTGGCGACGACCTCGCCACGGTCACCACGCAGGCGACGAAGGTGCTCGAGGGCCATGAGGTCCGATGGAGCGTGCAGCAGCTGGTGGGCGACCCGGCCATCGGACTGAAGAAGGTCGCCGAGCAGTGCGACGCGAAGATGATCGTCGTCGGCACCCGCCGCCGCGGGTTCGGCGAGTCGGTGCGCGAGTTCTTCACCGGCTCGGTGGCGGCGCGGCTCACGCACCGCCAGACCCGTCCGGTGCTCGTCGTTCCGCTCGGCGAGCCCGTGCCCGACGACGAGGACATCTCCTGGGGCGACGAGGACTGACGAGCCACCGGGACTCGCTTCGCTCGCTCAACGATCGGGGGTCGTGGAACGGAGGGCGCGGGTGACCTCGCGGGCGGCGGCATCCAGCGCCGCGGTCAGATCGTCGACGACGGAGGCCGCCAGCGACCCGCCGCGTGCCACGTGCGTGCGCAGGTCCGTGCGCACCTGGGCGCGGAACGCGCCGAGCGCGG
>DATMTQ010000124.1:0-7936 GCA_035564095.1 Microbacterium sp.
CGCCGATGACCACGAGGTCGGCCGGCGCGATGAGGCTGTCCCGGTACTCGACGCGCAGGGACTGGTCGATGCGGCGCCGGCCCGCGCGGGTGCGCTGCACGGCCAGGCGCCCCGGCGGCGACGGGACGGCTCCGTGAATCCAGGCCGCGGCGACGTGCGTCACGGCGCAGTCGGCCGGCACGACGGCCGCGAGGGATGCCGCCCGCAGCGCAGCCGTCTCCACCGCATCCGCGGGGATGTAGGCGTCACCGACCTCGACCAGATGCCCGTCGATGCGCGCGGCGCACAGTTCGGCGAGGCTCAGCGCCGCCCCTGGGGCGTACAGGAACACGGATGCCACACCCACAGTGTGCGCCGGATCCGGTCGCGCCCGCCCGCGGGACGGCTCGGCTGTGGATAACCGTCAGCCGCCGAGGGCGCGCAGCCAGGCGCGGCGCGCCTCGAGTGCCTCGCGGGCGGCCGCGATCGACCGGGGGTCGCCGGATGCCTCGGCCGCGGCCAGGTCGTCCTCGAGCTTCGCGATCGCGTCGGTGAGCTGACGGGTCATGTCGTCGGCCCGCGCCTTCGTCTCGGGGTTGTTTCGCTTCCAGTCGGCTTCCTCGCGCGTGCGCACGTTCTGTTCGATGCGTCGCAGCTCGTCGTCGAGGGTGCGCTCGCGGTCCCGCGGGAAGATGCGTCCGATCTCGTCCCAGCGACGCTGGATGCCGGTCAGGAGCGACCGGGCGCGACCGAGATCGGGCTCGTCGACGATGGACTTCGCCTCCTCGAGCAGCTCGCGCTTGGCGACGATCTTCTCCTCCGAGGCCTCGGCCTCCGCGCTCTCGCGGGCGGAGCGGGCGCCGTACAGCGCATCGCCCGCGGCCTTGAACCGCGCCCACAGCGCGTCGTCGGCCTTCTTGCCGGCGCGGCCCGCTGACTTCCACTGGTCCAGCAGCTCGCGGTACGTGCCGATGCCGTCCTCGCCCTTCGGGGCGAGCGCCTCGGCACGCTCGATGAGACGCGTCTTCTGGTCACGGGCCGACTTGTGCGTCTCGTCGAGTGACGCGTAGAACGCGCGGCGCTCCTTGTCGAGGGTCGCCCGCGCATCGCGGAACCGCTTCCACAGCCCCTGCGCGACCGACTTCGGCAGGCGGGCGCCGGACTTCTGCTGCGCCTGCCACCGGTCGAACAAGGCGTTGAGCTCGGTCGTCGTCTGCTTCCACTGGATCGACTGCGGATCCTGCGTGGCCAGCGCCTCGGCGCGCTCGACGAGGGCGGTGCGATCGGCGATCGCCTCCTCGACGGCGGCGCGGGCAGCGGCGCTCTCCGCTTCGGAGGCTTCGGCGAGTGCGTCCGACAGTGCGTCCAGGCGCTTTTCCAGGGCGGCGAGGTCGCCGACCGCGGCGGCCCCGGTGACCTTCGCACGCAGTGAGGAGGACGCCGTGCGCAGATCGGCTGCGGAGGCTCCGCCTCGACGGTGACGGGCCTCGAGCAGCGAGACCTCGCTGGCGAGGTCGCTGTACTTGCGCTCGAAGTAGGCGAGCGCCTCCTCGGCGGTGCCGTCCGGATACTCGCCGACGACGCGCCACGAGTCGGCCTCGCGCACTGAGACGGTCCCGTCCGATTCGACACGTCCCCAGGCGGTCTCGGTCTGCGCGGCCACAGCGGCGGCGGTCTCGGCGGGGCTGACGGGAGTGGATTCTGCGTCGGCAGTCACGGTGATGCACCTCATCGCGGCGTGGAGCCTGTGGGGGAGGGGGACGCGCCCCAGCCTAGTACGGATCGGGTCGTCGTCAGCGGGAGGACGTCGGACTCGGCGACGCGACGGATGCGCTCGGCGACGGACTCGCGCTCGTCGGGTGCTTGCCGGGGCCGGCGGTGAAGAACGCGAACTGTCCGGCGAGGATCGCGACGAGCAGGATGCCGCCGCCGATGCCGGCGACGAGGTTGTCGCGGCGGCGGCGGTGCACCTGCGCGGCGTGCAGCTGCCGGCGAGCGTGATAGGCGCGGGCACGCTCCCGCGCGACGCGCGCATCCTTGTTCCTGCCGCCGGCCGCCACTGCGCCTCCCGAAGTCCATGGGTCGCGTCGATCATACGCATTGCCCGGCGCGCGCACGCGAACGACGCCGTCGCACCGCTCGATGTCGGAGCGGCGCGCTAGCGTAGCGGGACGATGGACACCAGAGCACCCGATGACGCACCGGCAGCCGACCCCGTGCACGCGGACGCCGATCAGGCCCTGGTCGTGGCGCTTCCCGCGGGAGCATCGGGCACCGTGGTCGGCGCGCCCGGCTCGGGCAAGACGCACACCCTGGTGGCCCGCATCCGCGCCCTGATCGCGGCGGGTGCGGATGCCGACGCCGTGCTCGCGCTCACGCCGAGCCGCGTCACCGCCACAGCCCTGCGCGACCGCATCTCGCTGGAGACCGGCGCTGCCACGCACGGAGCACCGGCACGGTCGCTGGTGTCGTTCGCGTTCCAGATCGTCCGGGCCGCCGCCGTCGGACGCGGGGCTGCGGCCCCTCAGCTGCTCACCGGGGCGGACGAAGACCGGATCATCCAGGAGATGCTGGCCGGCGACGCCGAAGACGAGCAGTCCGGCTCGTCGCGGTGGCCCGCGCAGCTCGGGGCACCCGTTCGCGCGACGGCCGGTTTCCGGGCCGAGGTGCGCGCGTTCCTTGCGGAGTGCACAGAGCTCGGCATCGGGCCGGAGCAGCTCGATGCGCTCGGGCGCGCCGTGGCGGTCGGCGAGTGGCCGCCCCTCGCCTCCTTCTTCGGCGAGTACCTGCAGGTGCGCGCGGCCATGCGCGGCGCGCATCGTGACGCCGCCGGGCTCGTCCGCGAGGCGGTCCAGCTGCTGCGCACTGCTTCGGACACCGAGCTCGGAGACCTCGCGAAGATCCGCACGATTCTCGTCGATGACGCGCAGGAGCTGACCGTCGGCGGGGTGCAGCTCGTCGAGGCGTGCCGTGAGCGCGGGATCGCCGTGCTCGCGTTCGGTGACCCGGACACCTCCACGGGCGCGTTCCGAGGAGCGCGGCCGGAGAACTTCACGCGACTGCTGCACAACCTCGTCGACGTGCACGTGCTGCGGCGGGGACACCGGCTGGCCCCGCGGATCGGGGACGTCGTGCACGCCGTCACCCAGCACGTCGGCGCGGGCGGCGTGGTGGCGCACCGCATCCCTCCGCGCGCGATCGAAGATCCGGTGTCCGAAGACGACGGGGCGGTGCGATGCGTCACGGTGGCGTCGGCCGCCGAGGAGTTCGACTACATCGCGCGGATGCTGCGCGAGCGCCACGTGCACGACGACGTGCCGTGGCAGGACTGCGCGGTCATCGCCCACGACACCCGGCAGGTCGCGGCGCTGCAGGCGGAGCTGTCGGCGCGGGAGGTGCCCGCGCGCGCCACGGGTGCGGGAGCGGCACCGGTGACAGTCCGGCCCGTACGTGATCTGCTCGGCGCGATCGTACTGGCGTCCCGGCCTGCGGACGACGTGGATCCCGGTGAGCTCACCGACGCGCTGCTCGGCGTCGTGGGCGGCCTCGATCCGGTGCAGTTGCGCCGGCTGCGCACCGCCCTGCGGCACGTCGAGCTCGCGGCCGGCGGCGACCGTCCGGCGCGCGAGCTGCTCGCGTCCGCCTTCGCGCACCCCGTGGAGTTCGAGATGCTCCGCACCCGCGAGGGGACGCGCGCGGCGCGGCTCGCGCAGACCCTCGCCACGTTGCGCGCCCAGCTCGCGACGGATGTCTCCGCCCACGAGCTGCTGTGGACCGCCTGGCAGGGCGCCGCCGTCGCGCACGCCTGGCAGGAGGCCTCGCGGTCGAGCGGTCCGCTCGGGGTGCAGGCGGGCCGGGATCTGGATGCCGTCGTCGCCCTCTTCCAGTCGGCCAAGCGGTTCGGCGAACGGCGGCCCGACGAGGATCCCCTCGTGTACGTGCGCGGCATGCTCGACAGCTCCGTCGCCGACGACCGCTTCGACACGAGCGCCTCGGTGCGCGGCGTCGCGGTGCTCACCCCTGCCCAGGCCGTCGGATGCGAGTTCGACACGGTCGTGATCGCCGGCGTGCAAGAAGGCGTCTGGCCGAACACCCGGCTGCGCGGTGGGCTGCTTCAGGCATGGCGGCTCGCCGATGCCCTCGACGATCCGGCGCGCGGGGGAGCGGCGGCCCTCGACCGACGTCGGGCCGTGCTGCACGACGAGCTGCGGCTGCTCGTGCGCGCCGTCTCCCGGGCATCCTCCCGGGTGCTCGTCACCGCGGTCGACGACGACGACACCGGACCGAGCCCGCTGTTCGAGCTGCTGCCCCAGCCGACCCACGGCGAGGTGGCGCATCCCTTGTCGCTGCGGGGCCTCGTCGCCCGTCACCGGCGCACGCTCACGACGGGCGCGGGCGACGGCGCGCACGCCGGCTCCCAGCTCGCGCTGCTGGCGGATGCCGGAGTGCCGGGCGCCGATCCCGCACAGTGGTACGGCATCCTGCCGCCCAGCACGACGGCGCCGCTGCGCGACCTGACCGTGGAAGACGTGCGGGTGTCGCCGTCCAAGCTCGAGCAGCTGGCGGAATGCCAGCTGGACTGGGTGATCCGCGACCTCGGCGCCGACCTCGGCGGCGTCACCGCCGGCGTCGGCATCCTGATCCACGAAGCGCTGGAGCATGCATCCCTTGCCGACGAGCTTCCCGACGAAGACGTCCTGTGGCGGCAGGTCGAGTCGCGCTGGGGCGAGCTCGAGTTCGAGGCCGCGTGGGTCGGGCGGGCGGAGAAGACGCGGGCGCAGGACCTCGTGCACCGGCTGCACCGGTACCTGCGCGACTTCGAGTCCGCCGGCGGCACGGTGCTCGGGGCCGAGTCCCGTTTCGAGGTGCCGATCGCGCTCGCCGTCGGCGCGGATGCCGGCGAGGGGGCGCACGGCGCCGTGCTCAGCGGCACCATCGACCGTGTCGAGCTCACCCGCGACGGACGCGTCGAGATCGTGGATCTGAAGACCGGCAAGTCCGTCGCCCAGACGGATGCCAAGGTCGCGGACAATCCGCAGCTGGCCGCCTACCAGCTCGCGTACGAGGCGGGAGCGGTGCCCGGGGCGCCGGCCGGCGTCCCCGGCGGCGCCAAGCTGCTCGTGGTGCGCCCGACGGCGGCCTCCAAGGCGTACGTGACCCCGCGTCAGCCTCCGTTCGACCGGACCGCGAAGGAGCAGTTCATCGACCGCGTCCGCGAAGCCGCCGAGGTGATGCGGGGAACCGCCTTTCTGGCACCGTATGAGGAGCACTGCCGGGACGACCACAGTCACGGCCTGTGCCGCATCCACACCGTCGGGGCGGTGAGCCGGGCGTGAGCTGCGCGACGATCCTGCAGCACACCGAGCTGATCGCCCCGGATGTGATCGCGGCGGCCCTCGGGCAGCCGTCGCCGACCGCGGAGCAGGCGGCCGTGATCGCCGCGCCGCTCGGCCCGGCACTCGTCGTCGCCGGCGCCGGCAGCGGCAAGACCGAGACGATGGCGGGCCGCGTCGTCTGGCTCATCGCGAACGGCCTCGTCGAGCGCGACGAGGTGCTCGGCCTGACCTTCACGCGCAAGGCGGCGGGCGAGCTGGGCGAGCGGCTGCAGCGTCGGCTCGCGCGGTGGTCGCAGCTGGAGCGGCGCGGCCTCGTGCCGCACCTTCCGCGGCTGCACGCCGAGGGGAGTCTCGACGCTCTCGCGCTGCCGGAGAACGGCTCCGACGCGGCCCGGGCCGCGATCCTGGACCGGCTGGCCGCGGCCGCCGACGCGGAACCGCAGGCGGCCGATGCCGACGGCCTGCTGCGCCGGCCCACGGTGATGACCTACAACAGCTTCGCCGACGGCATCGTGCGCGAGAACGCAGTGCGCATCGGGCGGGACGCCGAGTCGGCGGTGCTGTCCGAGTCCGCCGCGTGGCTGCTCATGCGGCGGGTCGTGTTCGCGTCCGACGATCCGCGGCTCGAGCAGACTCCGCGGGCGCTGAGCACCGTCATCGACGCCGCTCTGCGCATCGCCCGCGACGGAGTCGACAACCTGTGCGACTTCGACGCGCTGGAGCGGTTTCCGGAGCAGTTCGGGGTCGTGCGGGAGGTCCCCTCGGTGAAGGCGGGGACCACCGTCTACGCCGACATCGCGAAGGCCGCCGACGAGGTCGACGCCCTCGCCGTGCTGACGGCGCTCGCCCGCGAGTACGACGCCCAGAAGCGCCGGCTCGGCGTGATCGACTTCACCGACCAGGTCGCCGGCGCGATCCGTATCGTGCAGGGGCATCCGCCGGTCGCGTCGGAGCTGCGCGAGCAGTACCGCGTGGTACTGCTCGACGAATACCAGGACACCTCGGTCGTGCAGACCGACCTGCTCGCGGCCCTGTTCGCCGGCACCGCCGTGATGGCCGTCGGCGACCCGCACCAGGCCATCTACGGGTGGCGCGGCGCCAGCGCGGGGAACCTCGGCGGTTTCGCGGGCGCTTTCGCCCCGCACGGGGACTGCGCCGTGTTCTCGCTGCTGACCAGCTGGCGCAACGGCGAACAGGTGCTCGTAGCCGCGAACGCGGTGCTGGCCGCGCTCGAGCCGCCGGTGCCGGTGGGGGAGCTGCGGCCGCGGCCGGGTGCCGGGGCCGGTCAGGTCGACGTCGACGCATGTGCGGACATCGACGACGAGGCCGCCCGCGTCGCCGACTGGTTCGCCGCCGTGCGCGCGGATCGCGCGGCGCAGGGCCGCACGACCACGGGCGCCGTCCTCTTCCGCAGCAAGAAGCACATGGTGCGGTTCGGGGATGCCCTGGCCGCCCGCGGCATCCCGCACCGCATTCTGGGTCTCGGCGGACTGCTGTCCACACCGGAGGTCGTCGACGTGGTCAGCGCACTGCGGGTGATCAACGACCCGAGCGCCGGGTCCGCCCTCATCCGCCTGCTCGCGGGACCCCGCTGGGCGATCGGCCTGGCCGATCTGCGGCAGCTCGAGCGCCTGTCCCGGCGCATCGCCGAACACGACGGCACGGGCCAGCAGCTGGAGCCCGACGTCGCCGAGCGCATCCGCTCATCGGCCGACGCCGATCGCGGCTCCCTCGTCGACGCGTTGGACTTCGTGCTGCGCCGCGACCCCGAGCACGGCTGGCTGCGCGGATTCACGCCCGCCGCACGCGAACGTCTGCGCGAGGCCGCGGCGGTGTTCGCCGGTCTGCGGCAGGCGGCCGGGCTGCCGATCGCGGAGCTCGTGCGTCTGGTCGAGCAGGAGCTCCGGCTCGACGTCGAACTGGCGGCGAACGAGGCGCGCGGCCCGGCGCGCACCGCGGGGGCGCAGCTGCGGGCGTTCGTCGACGAGGTGCACGCGTTCCTCGCCGCCGACGAATCCGGCTCCCTCGCGAGCCTGCTCGCCTGGCTCGACCACGCCGAGCAGCTCGACGAGTTCGCCCCGCGCACCGAGCCGCCGGAGGACGACGTCGTCCAGCTCCTCACCATCCACGGCTCCAAGGGGCTGGAATGGGACGCCGTCGCTGTCGTGCGCATGGTGGAGGGGGAGCTGCCGACGGCCGTCAAGGGAAAGAGCGGCTGGCTGGCGTTCGGGGTGCTGCCGACGGTGTTCCGCGGGGATGCCGCCTGGCTGCCGGAGTTCGCCTGGCGCGACGCGACGACCCAGCAGGAGCTGAAGGCGGCCCTCGACCGGTACCAGCAGGCGAACCGGGGCAAGCAGCTCGAGGAGGAGCGCCGCCTCGCCTACGTCGCGGTGACCCGGGCCCGCGACCACCTCCTGCTCACGGCATCCCCCTGGTCGGGCACGACCCGACCGCGTGCGACGAGCCCCTTCCTGCGCGAGATCGCCGGCGCGCTGCGGATCCCGCTGGCGGACGATGAGCCGGGGGAGAACCCCTACCGCGGGGAGCGGCGCACGCTCGCGTGGCCGCTCGATCCGCTCGGCGCGCGGCGGGGTGCGGTCACCGCAGCAGCGGCCGGCGTC
>DATMTQ010000125.1:0-39615 GCA_035564095.1 Microbacterium sp.
GGAAGCTGCCCGAACCGGCGGTGGATGCCGGCGGCGACTGGCCACGACCAGGCCACGGCCGCGGGTCCGAGCGCGGAGGGCGTGCGCAGCTCCAGCTGACCCGCCTGCGCGATCGCGGTCAGCGGGATCGCACCGAGGTGCACCGCGCCGAGTTCGCGCACGTCCAGCACGATGTCGGGCTCCGCGTCGGTGCGGGTGACCTCCGCGTGCCCGAACGCGGCTGCCTGCACCCGCCAGCGGCCCGCGTTCGCCGGGAGCATGGCGTCCGTCACCTCGAGCACCACGTCCACGTCTGCGGCGTAGCGGCGCTCGGACAGGGCGCGTGGCAGGTCGAGGATGCGCACCCAGGTGTGATCGAACAGGGTGGGGTCGGCGGCGCGCGGGTCGATAAGCAGACGCGTGATCGGGTCGTCGACGGGGAGGTTCGAGATCTTGACCCGGCTCATGAGGTCGAGGTCCAGCAGCACCGACCACAGCCGCCGGGCGGAGGCGGCATCCAGCGCGACCGCTTCGCGCACGTCGACCGTGCCCTCCGGGCCGACGCCACCCCATTTCAGGCTGCGGCGGAACGTCGCGTACGCGGTGGGCCGCCCGTCGGTGTCGTGCACGATCGCGATCCGCCGCGACTCGTGCGGACCGCGCAGCTTCTGCGGATCGGAGGCGTGCGACGTCTGCAGCTCGGGCGTCTCGCGCGTCGCCCACCCGGGCCGGCCGAGGCCCTCGGGAAGCTGCCCGAACCGGCGGTGGATGCCGGCGGCGAGTTCGCCGTGAGCTGCGGCATCCCATTCCGCGAGCGTCACCTCGAGGGCATCCGAGCCGGGAACCTCCCGCAGCGAGGCACCACGCGGGATCGTGAGGGACAGCACGTTAGCGGCCAGGCCGTAGCCGAAGCGGCCGTAGATCGACGGCTCCGAGGCGGTCAGAGCCGAGATCGCCTCGCCCGCCGCCAGGCAGTCCGCGAAATGGTGCTCGATCATCGCGCGCAGGATGCCGCGTCGCCGGTGGCCCGGGTGCACGCCGACCCACGTCAGCCAGCCGCACGACACCTCCGCTCCGGGCACCGGGTAGGCACGCAGCGGATAGGCGGCGTGGAAGGCGGTGAGGTCGGCGGATCCGGTGCGCTCGACGCCGTAGCTGCGATCCCACGACAGCGACGACGGGAGGTCGAGGAAGGTCTCGACGGAGTGCTCCGACGGGAACGCCCACATGTCGAGGGTCAGCACATCGCGCAGGCGCGACTCGGGCACAGGGAGGATGCGGTAATCGGAGGGAAGCGGCATCCTCCCAGCATCGTGCAGGGAGGACCCGCCGTCCAGGAGGCCGGAGTGAGGGCGCCGCAGCGGCCGGGGAGATGCCGCGGCGCCCCCGCGCACGGCGTGGACGTCCATGTGGGGGCGGCCCGGCAGAGCCGCCCGCCGACGTCCGCGCGATGCGCAGTCGCCGAGATACGAGCGCGTGCCGGCGCCGTGCGCGCGGAACGTGCTCGTCCCTCCCGTCTCGGCGAGGTCCGCGGACATGGCCGATGCCGCGGACGTGCAGTGGTCGCCGATGCGACCGAAAACCAGGTCGGGAGATGAGACTGCGGCTGCCGTGCGAGGCGCACGGTCGAGGCGCCGATCAGCCCGGGGAGGTGTCCGTGGCGTAGACCGGGGAGTGGGGGATGCCGTCACCCGGCGATCCGCGGCGCAGCCAGGCACGGTATGCCGCGAAGAAGGCGAGGGCGGACAGCGCTCCCGCCGCGCCGGTGCCGGCGCCCGCGGAGGAGCAGGATGCACCCGGTGCGCATGCGCCCGGGAACGGGAACGTCGGCGGGGGGCTGGTCGAAGAGGACATCCAGACCGGAAGGATGCTGCGGGAGGCGATCGTGGCGGCTGTCGCGAACGCGCGGGCCGGCAGCGCCAGATCCTGCAGGGGGCCGCCCACAAGACCCACGGCGGGCGGCGCCGGAGCGACGACACGCTCGAGGTCAGTCGGTCCGGGGGACCCGATTCCCGCCGTCGGCGGCTCGCCGGCGACCGCAGGCGTCGCGCCCGTGGCGAGGCCGGCGGCGGCACTCGCCACGGCGCCCACGATCGGGTCGACGACCGGGCTCACGACGCCGATGTCGAGCGTCTTCACGACGGGCGTCACCACGGTCGTCACAGCGGTCCGGACGGTGCTCCGCACGGTCTGGACGACCGGAGCGGCGACCGTGGCGGCGACCGGGACCCGGTCGACTGTCGCGATCGCGGCATCCGTCGAGGTCGCGACGACCGTACCGGTCACCTGCCCGATCGTCCCGGTCGCGTCGCCCGTCGTGGCGGACACCGTGGCGGCGATGCCGCCGAGTGGACCGCTCCCCCCGGGAGACGTGGTGTCGGCGTGGGCGGCAGAACCGCCGAGCGCGATGCTCACGAACATCCACACGAGCGCGCCGAGTGCACCGAGGGCGGCGAGCACGCCGAGGTGTGCGACCACGCCATTGCGTCGCTGCGTCACTGCTGCGCCCATGCTCGTCCCCACCCGAAAATCCGACCGCCTGCCGAGGGGCTCCACCACAGCGTGATGGCAGCCGCCTCGCGGTCCTGAGGTGCCTGGATTTGCCACCGTACGCGCGGCCCCGGGCGGTGTCAACAGGAAATTCCCAGCCAGGCGCGCCCGGGCGCACGCCGACTTGCGCGCGCCCGCGATGTTGTGCATAACTTCGCGCGCGGAAAACCTTCAATGAGCACTTCAACCCACATATCCATCCACAGGGTGTGAAAGAAGAAGATCCAGATCACAGGCTGGATTTTGAAACGCTCGCGAACGATATCCCCCACCTGTCCACAGGTGTTGTGCACAGACCTCGCGGCGTTTCGCGCAGGCTCTCCACAGAGTTATCCACAGGCCGTGTTGCCAGTGTCGGAACCCCTGCCTAGCGTTGGGTCTGGCCGCACGGGGGATGCCATCTCTCGCTGCGTCGGGAGGGAACCAGATTCGTGTCGATCGCTGACATCTCTGAAGAGCGCCTGGGGGGGCCTCGAGAATTCGAGCGCAAGCCCCCTCATGACGTCGTCGCGGAGCAGAGCACCCTCGGCGGCATGCTGCTGTCGAAGGACGCGGTGGCGGACGTCATCGAGTCGCTGCGGGGCACCGACTTCTACCTGCCCAAGCACGAACTGATCTTCGAGGCGATCCTGTCGCTGTACTCGCACGGCGAGCCGACGGACGTCGTCAGCGTGGGTGACGAACTCATGAAGACCGGCGAGCTCGACCGCGCCGGCGGCGTCGACTACCTGCACTCGCTGACGTCGATCGTGCCGACCGCGGCCAACGCCGGGTACTACGCGGGCATCGTCTCCGAGCGTGCGCTGCTGCGCCGCCTCGTGGATGCCGGAACCCGCATCGTGCAGATGGGCTACAACGGCCAGGGCGACGCCGTCGATCTCGTCAACAACGCGCAGGCCGAGATCTACGGGGTGACCGGCGCCGAGGCGGCCGAAGACTACGTGCCGCTCACGATCGCGGTCGACGCCGCCGTCAACGAGATCGAGGCGGCCCGTGGGCGCGACGGTCAGATGACCGGCATCCCGACCGGGTTCGTCGAGTTCGATCAGCTCACCAACGGGCTGCACCCCGGGCAGATGATCATCATCGCGGCGCGTCCGGCGATGGGAAAGTCCACGCTCGCGCTCGACTTCGCGCGATCGGCCGCAATTGCGAACAACATGCCGACGATCATCTTCTCGCTCGAGATGAGCAAGTCCGAGATCGCGATGCGCCTGATGAGCGCCGAGGGGTCGGTGCCGCTGCAGTCCATGCGCAAGGGCACCCTCGACTCCCGCGACTGGACGACCATCGCGTCGACCCGCGGCCGCATCAACGACGCGCCGCTGTTCATCGACGACAGCGCCAACATGACGCTCGTCGAGATCCGGGCGAAGTGCCGCCGGCTCAAGCAGAAGGTCGGCCTGAAGATGGTCATCATCGACTACCTGCAGCTGATGTCGTCCGGCAAGAAGGTCGAATCGCGTCAGCAGGAGGTCTCGGAGTTCTCGCGTGCGCTGAAGCTCCTCGCCAAGGAGCTGGGCGTGCCGGTCATCGCGCTGTCGCAGCTGAACCGCGGCCCTGAGCAGCGCACCGACAAGCGGCCCCAGGTCAGCGACCTGCGCGAGTCCGGGTCGATCGAGCAGGATGCCGACATGGTCGTGCTGCTGCATCGCGACTCCGTCTACGACAAGGAGAACCGGCCCGGCGAGGCCGACCTCATCGTGGCGAAGCACCGCAACGGCCCGACCGCGACCATCGAGGTCGCGTTCCAGGGCCACTTCTCACGCTTCACCGACATGGCGCCGGCCGACTTCGGCGGCGGCGGGGACTTCGAGTAGAAGCTCCCGGCTGCGGCTGCCCGGGAATGCACGGCACCTCGGCCGCCGAGAGGGCCGCCAGATCCAGCATTGTGCGGGCGACCTCGGGGTGAGAGAATTAGACCACTGGTCTAACCGGCACTCGGAGAGGTTGCCCATGCGCGTCTTGATCGTTGGTGCGGGGATCGCTGGTCCCACGCTCGCGTACTGGCTGCAGAGGTTCGGCCACGAGGTCACGCTCGTCGAGCACGCTCCGAAGTTACGTGAGGGCGGCTACGTCGTGGACTTCTGGGGTGCAGGTTTCGATGTCGCCGATCGGATGGGGATCGTGCCCCGTTTGATGGACGAGGGCTACGTCGTCCGCGAGGCACGAGAGGTTTCCGGTGGTGGCCGTCGTATCGCCCACTTCGACCCGCGTCACGTGATCGGCATCAGCGGCGGCCGGTTCGTCACGATCGGGCGCTCCGATCTGTCGCGGGCCATCTATGACGCCGCGGACGGCAACGTGGAGGCGGTCTTCGGCGACACCGTGACCTCGCTGAACGACGACGGCGACCGTGTGCAGGTCGAGTTCCAGTACGCGGCACCGCGCGAGTTCGATCTCGTCGTGGGCGCTGACGGCCTGCATTCGCGGGTACGGAAGCTGGTGTTCGGCGCGGACGAGGAGTTCGAGCGGTATCTCGGCATCACCGTCGCCGCCTTCGATGTGGCGGGATATCGCCCACGCGACGAGCTGGTCGCGGTCATGCATACGGAGGTGGGCGATCAGGTGCTGCGCCTCGCGCTGCACGATGATGCGACGATGTTCTGCTTCATGTTCCGGTACGACGGCGAGGTGCCGCAGGACGACGTGGACGCCCAGCAGGAGCTCTTGCGGCGGCGCATGGGCGATGTCGGCTGGGAGGTCCCGGCGATCCTGGAGCGGATGCCGCTGGCTCGCACCTTCTTCCTGGACCGGGCAAGCCAGATCCGGATGCCGTCATGGTCGAGTGGCCGCATCGCACTGATCGGCGACGCCGCGGCAGCACCCTCGCTGCTGGCCGGGCAAGGTTCCGCGCTGGCGATGATCGAGGCCTACGTCCTGGCCTGTGAGTTGCACGAAGCGCACGGCGATCACCGGGCGGCGTTCACAGGATATGAGCGGCGGCTGGCACCGCTCGTGCGCGGTAAACAGGAGGCCGCGACCAGGATGGGCGCCGCCTTCGCCCCGCGCAACCGCCTCCAACTGCTGCTGCGAAACGCCATCGTGGGCCTCATGGTGATCCCGCCGATCGCGAACATGGCGATGGGGCGGAGCCTGGTCGACCCCATTCGCCTCCCTCCGGTTCCGGTCGGTTGAGCCCGTGGCGCGCCCGCGATTCCACGCGCTTCCCAGCGAACGACAGGGGGCCATCCTCGACGCGGCGCTCGACGAGTTCTCCGCTCACGGCTTCGCCGGGGCGTCGCTGAACCGGATCATCTCCGTGACGGGTGTCTCAAAGGGCTCGATGTACTACTACTTCGACAGCAAGGAAGACCTCTACGCCGACGTCCTCCGCAGACAGGTCGAGCGACTCTTTCAGGATGTGCCGCTGCCCGTTCCCGAGGCCACTGAGGCCGACGAGTTCTGGAACATCATCGAGGGGCACTATCTGCGGCTGATGCGGCTCCTCGTGGCGACACCTCAGACCGCTGCGCTCCTGCGCGATTGGCTGACCGGAGCCGCATCCCCGGCCCTGCGCGAAGCGCAGCACAGCGCCGAGCAGGCCACCCTCCCCTGGCTCGCGGAAACGGTCGCCGCCGGGCAGCGGATCGGTGCGATACGCACCGACCTGCCCGCGGACTTTCTGATCGCCGTCTTGCTCGGCATGGGGCAGGCAATGGATACCTGGCTCATCATCCGACCGCTCACGGAGCCCGAGCTTGCCGCCGACGTTCATGCAGCCATCGACATGATGCGTCGGGCCGTCTCGGCTTAGGCGAACTCGCACGGTGGCCGGCCGCGCCGGGGACTTCGACGAGGTTTCGTACGGACAGATGGCTGTTTCCCTCCGTCCGGGCCTCGGCCGTGAGCCCGACTCGACGGCGTCTCGGTGCGGCGCAGAGTCGTCAGGGTGGCAGGGTCTCCCGATCCTGTATCGGATGCCGAGGCGCGCCTGGGCGTCGTGCTGACGGTGGAGGAGTTCGTCGTGTTGTACGGCTCGCGCACCGCGGTCGACGGTAAACCTTCTCGACCAGGGGTTTCCGCACTGCTATCGTTCGGGCAGCGCTTCGCAATCACCGTCGATCACCGAGGACTCCCATGAGTGACCCCGTTCCGCCCGTCGTTCCTCAGCCCCAGTACAGCGCTCCCGCGTACCCTCCGCAGCCGCCGCAGCCGCAGTTCGGTCCTCCTCCGACGAACGTGCAGCCGAATGCGCAGGGTATGTACCTCGGGGCCGGGTCGCTGTGGTCGAGTCAGGTCCGTCCGCTTCGCGGCATCGGCGGCGTCACACGCGGACTGATCCTGGTGTCCGCGGTGCTGGCCCTGGGAAGCATCATCCTGGAGGGGTGGGGCATCGTCACGCTCGACGCCTACAGCCTCGGGTCCGTGGGGATCGGCGCGCTTCAGGCCTATGACTCGTTGTCGGTGCTGGTCGGCATCGTTTCGCTGGTCGTCTTGGTCGCCTCGGGGATCTGCTGGGTGGTGTGGCAGTACCGCGCTGCGGCATCCCTCCCGGTGGGCGTCCTGCGCCGCTCGCCCGGGTGGCATGCCGGTTCGTGGTTCATTCCCTTCGCGGGCGCGTGGATTCCTTTCCGGAACATCTCCGACCTCGCGCGTGGTTCCCGAGCAGCACTGGGAGGAGGCACCCGGGCAGCCTGGTGGGCGCTGTGGATCATGAGCGGGCTGACGGGCGGGATCGCGAGCCGCCTCCTGACCTCGGCCGACACGATCCCCTCCCTGACCGGCGCTCTGACGATCTCGATCCTGAGCGACGTGCTCTCCATCGCGGCCGCGATCTTCGCATGGATCGTCGTCGCACGCATCACCGACGCCATCGACCCCGCCTATCGCTGAAGCCGACCGGGGGACTCCTCGCCTTCGACGATCCCCTTCAGCACGCTCGTCGCGCCCATGCCGTTGGGCCAGCCGGCGTAGAACGCCAGGTGCAGCAGGGCCTCCTGCAGCTCCTGATCCGTGACTCCGTTCCGGCGTGCGAAGGCGAGGTGGAACTTCAGCTGCTCGGTCTTGCCCATCGCGGTCAGCGCCGCGACGGTGACCAGGCTGCGGTCGCGCTTGGACAGCCCCTCGCGTTCCCAGACCTCGTCGAAGAGGACCCGATCGGTGTAGTGGACCATCCCGGGCGCGAAGTCGCCGAAGGCGTTCTTCCCGCCGGTCCAGCCGGTGCTCCGCTCGTCGGTGCTCATGTCTGCTCCGTTCATCCGTGGACTGTTCCGCTGTCGCACTCCATCGAACCGCGGAACGGTTCAGATGTGGGAGGTCCCGTCGTGAGGGGTACTGGCAGGGGCTGGCATGTGTCGCGCACAGCACGTTGACTCGAGACAGTGGCATCCCCGCCGGGACCGAACTGAAGGAGCACGACATGACCGACCGCGCATTCGACCAGATCTTCCCGTTGGGCGACCCGAACGACGCCTACGCGCAGTACTTCACCGGGCAGAGCTACAACGCCCTGCTGGCCGGCGGAAGCGTCCCCGTCAGCAACATCTCCTTCGAGCCGGGATGCCGCAACAACTGGCACATTCACCACGGCAGCGCCGGCGGAGGCGACCAGATCCTCATGTGCACGGCGGGCAGCGGGTGGTTCCAGGTCGAGGGCGAGGAGCCCGTCAGCATGCAGCCCGGCACGGTGGTCCGGGTGCCGGCCGGCACCAAGCACTGGCACGGTGCGAAGGCCGACTCGTGGTTCTCGCACGTCGCCTTCATCACTCCCGGCGAGGACGTCGGCAACGAATGGCTCGAGCCCGTCACCGACGAGGTGTACGGACAGCTGCGCACGAGCGGAGAGCAGGCGTGAGCATCCTGAACGAGACCGATTCCCTGGGCAACGGCGTCGAGGTCCCCGAGCTGGGAGTCGGCAAGGAGGTTCGCACGGACCGCTGATCGGGGCGCGCTGCATGTCCGACGGCACAGGCGACCCGGCGTAGGCTCGCCTCCGTGCGTGCGATCATCCATCACGAATTCGGTGACCCGGCCGAGGTGCTCGGCGTCGAAGACCTGCCTCTGCCCGAACCCGGGCCCCGCGAGGTGCGCCTGCGGGTGCTGCTGTCGCCGATCCACAACCACGACCTCTGGACGGTGCGCGGCACCTACGGCTACAAACCCGAGCTGCCGGCGCGTGCGGGCACCGAGGCCGTCGGGATCGTCGACGCGGTCGGCGACGAGGTCGAAGGCATCGCGCTCGGCCAGCGCGTCGCCACCGGCGGCACGTTCGGCGTGTGGGCGGAATCCGCGATCGCGAAGGCCGGCGCGGTCGTCCCCGTGCCCGACGGCATCCCCGACGAGGTCGCCGCGCAACTCATCTCCATGCCGTTCAGCGCGATCTCGCTCGTCGAGTTCCTGGGCGCCTCCGCGGGCGAGGTGATCCTGCAGAACACGGCCAACGGGACGGTGGGCCGGCTCGTCGCGCAGATCGCCGCGGGCCGAGGCATCCGCGTCATCGGACTCGTGCGGCGAGCGGAGGAGGTCGCCGCGCTCGCGGCCGCGGGCATCCCGGACGTCGTGACCACCGCGGACGACGGCTGGCGGGACCGCGTGCGCGAACTCGCCGGGGACCAGCCCATCGGGTTCGCGGTCGACTCCGTCGGGGGGTCGGCATCGGGTGACCTGCTGCACCTGCTCGCCGAAGGCGGCACGCTCGTCTCCTTCGGCGCCATGGCCTCCGACCGTATGGAGCTCTCGTCGGGCGACCTCATCTTCAAGCAGGCGACGGTCAAGGGATTCTGGGGCAGCAAGGTCTCCGCGGCGATGGACTCGGGTACCCGGCGCGCGCTGTTCGGGGAGCTGTTCGACCTCATCGGCACCGGCCGGCTCGCCCTTCCGGTGGACAGCATCCACCCGCTCGACGACGTGCGCGCCGCCGTGGACGCCAGCCTCACCCCGGGCCGCATCGGCAAGGTGCTGCTGCGCCCCTGATTCAGCGCTCCGGCAGCCACGCCGCGGGCCGGGCGGCGAGCTCGAACACGACCTCGGCCGCGCTCGAGGCCGTCTGCCCGGTGCGCCAGGAGATCCCGATCTCGCGGTTCGCGGCCTTGTCGGTGATCGGGATCTCGAGGACGTCCCGGGAGGGCGGATTCGCGGGCGGCAGGATCGCGACCCCGAGCCCCACCGACACCAGCCCGCGCAGGGTCTGCACGTCTTCGCCCTCGAACCCGCGCACGGGGTCGACCCCGGCGTCGCGCAGGATGTGGTCGACGTGCGCGCGCAGACCGAAGTCGGCGCCCATCTGCAGCATGACCTGGCCGTCGAGTTCGCGCAGGCGCACCCCGCTGCGCTGCGCGAAGGGATGCTGCGGCGGGACGGCCAGCACGAGGGGTTCGGCGTAGAGGCGGACGGTGCGGATGCCGGCACCGCCCTCGTGCGGCGGGGAGAGGAGGGCCACGTCGGTGCGCCCGCTCTCGAGCGCGTGCAGGCACAGGTCGCGGGAGCCCTGGTGCAGCTCGAACCGCGTGCTCGGCCGCTGCTCAAGCACCGCCTGCAGCAGTGCCGGCACCACGGTGCGACCCAGCGTGTGCTGGAAATGCACCGTCGCGGTGTTGTCGCGCTGTTCGGCGCGGCGCTTCGCCGCCCCCGTGCCGGTGAGCACCTCGTCGAGCGCGCGCCGGGCATGCGGCAAGAAGCCGAGCGCCTCCTCGGTGAGCTCGACGCCGCGCCCGCGCCGCGTCAGCACGGGGGAGCCGAGACGATCGGCCAGGCGCGCCAAGCCGCGGCTGACGGTGGATTGCGGAACGCCGAGCTCATCGGCCGCGGCGCCGACCCCGCCGGCATCCGCCACGGCGACCAGGTAGGGAAGGTCGGCGAGCACCTCCCGAAGCTCGGCCGTCGCTGCGCTCATGACCGCATCGTACCGATCAATTCATAGCGACATCGGATCAGTGGGATGGCATCGATGCATTTGAGTCACGATTGCGGCCGGCCTAGCGTTGCCGAGGTGAGCACGATGACGAAGGGCGCGACCGGCGGGATCGAGGTGTGGGAGGGGCACCGCGGAGATTCGCGGGAGTACCGCCGCATCCTCATCGCCCTGATCTGCGCCGGCGTCGCCACGTTCGCGCAGCTGTACTCGCCGCAGGGGATCCTGCCGGAGGTCGCGGGCGCGCTGCGCATCACCCCCGACCAGTCGGCCCTGCTCATCTCGGCGGCCACGATCGGGCTGGCGGCCGGCGTGCTGCCGTGGTCGTGGGTCGCGGACCGCATCGGGCGCCTGAAGGCGATGAACTGTTCGGTGATCGCCGCCACGGTGCTCGGCTTCGCGGTCATCGCCTGCCCGGGCTTCGACGGCATCCTGGCGCTGCGCGTCGCCGAAGGCATCGCCGTCGGCGGTGTCCCGGCGCTCGCGATCACCTACCTGCAGGAGGAGATCCACCCGCGGCACGCCGCCGTCGCCGCCGGAACCTACGTGGCCGGCACCACGATCGGCGGCCTTCTCGGCCGCATCGTCGCGGCTCCGGTGGCGTCCTGGCTCGGCTGGCGCTGGGGAGTGGGCGCGGTGGTGATCCTGGCCGCGCTCGCCGCCGCCGCATTCATGCTGCTCGTCCCGCGCGCTCGCGGCTTCCGCAAGACGCCCGCCGCCGAGCGACCCTCGCTAGCGCGCCTCGTGGTCGCCCACCTGCGGTCGTCGGCGCAGCTCGTGCTCTACGCGCAGGGATTCCTGCTCATGGGCGGGTTCGTGACGATCTACAACTACCTCGCCTTCCGGCTCACCGCGGCGCCCTTCGATCTGCCGACCGGGATCACCTCGCTGCTGTTCCTCGCCTACCTCGCCGGCACGTGGTCGTCGCGGCGGGCGGGCCTCGCGGCGACGACGCGCGGACGGCTGCCGGTGCTGCTCGTCTCGACCGCCACGATGATCGCCGGAGTGCTGCTCACTCTCGTGCCGCTGATGGTGTTCGTGCTCGTCGGGCTGATCGTCTTCACGATCGGCTTCTTCGGCGCCCACGCCGTGGCCTCCGGCTGGACGGCCGCCCGCGCCACCGTCGGGCGGGCGCAGGCGACCTCGCTGTACAACCTCTTCTACTACCTGGGTTCGAGCATCGTCGGCTGGGCCGGCGGCGTCGTGTTCACGCGTGCGGGGTGGGATGCCACCGCGCTGACGGTGGCCGCGCTGGCGGTGCTCGCCGGCTGTTGGGCCGGCTTGGCTCTCCGCCGGAAGCGCCACGCAACCGACGACGGCGGAGAGGACGGATTGGCCCCACGGCCGGAGTAGGTTCGGGCGTATGGCCACGCACCGGAGTCACGCCGAACTGGCCGTCGCGCTGCGGCGGCGCCTGCAGGACTCGGGCGTCATCGGGGCGGGCCTGCGCACCGGCGCGATGCACGCCGGCGCGGGTGCCCCCGCCGAGCTCGCGGAGCCGTACGGCTCGGTGGCGCGCACGATCGGCGTGGCGTCGTACCGTGTCACCGACGCCCAGGTCGCCGCCGTGCGGGACGTCGCCGGCTCCGACCGGGCCGCTTTCGAGGTCGTGATGTCGGCGAGCGTCGGCGCCGGACTCGCCCGGTGGGATGCCGCGATGCGTGCGATCCGGGAGGCGACCGATGCGGCTGGCTGAGGTCGAACACGGCGACACCCTGGCGCACCGGTTGCTGATCCGGACGATCTCGCGCGTGGCCGGGTACCGGCTGCCGGACGCCGCCCGCGTCGCGTTCTACGACAAGGCGTTCGTCGGCCCCGTGCTCGGCGAATGGACGCAGCGGGCGATGCGCGGGCCGAGCAGCTGGTCGGTGTCGGAGCGCGAGCTCATGGCGGCGATGGTGGCGTCGTGGAACACCTGCCCGTTCTGCGTCGGCGCGCACCGCGCGATCGCCGTGCGCGGCATGGACCCGGTCGTCGCGGATGCCGCGCTCGCCGACTACCGCTCGGCGCCGATCGGCGAGCGGCTGCGGGCCGCGCTCGTGTTCCTGGAGCGGCTGACGCGGCAGCCGGACGAGCTCTCCGGCGCCGATGCGCAGACTGCCTTCGACGCCGGGCTCTCGCCCGCGGACCTCGAGGATGCCGCGGCCGTCGCCGCCGTGTTCGCGGTGATCACCCGCAACGCCAACGTGCTGGACTTCGACATCCCGAGCATCGACGATTTCGACCGCGCGGCCGTCATGCTGCTGCGACGCGGCTACTCCTGAGCGTCCGGACCCAGCGAGGAGGGCGCCCCGGTCGGGGACGCCCTCCTCGGTCGTGTATCAGTGACTCAGCGCAGTGATGATCGCCCCCACATCCGGTGTGCCGTACCCGGTGGGCCGGTCCCATCCGCCGGTCGCGGAGAATCCGCCCATGAAGGTCGGGGTGTCGTTGCTGCCGACGGTGACGTCGTTCAGCTGACCGTTCGCAGCCCAGCCGGTGAGGTACTGGTTCACGCCGCCGACGGGGTGTCCGACCGCCTGGATGACATCCGCGGTCAGCGCCGCCCACTGGGGCGAGCCGGCCGAGGTGCCGCCGAAGAAGTAGAACCCGTCGTTGGCCGCGCCGAGGAACCCGAGGTAGGTCAGCACGCCGGTGTAGACGCTGGCGTTGTACGCGACATCCGACCCGCCCTTGGAGGTGATGAGGCTCGGTGCCCCGCCGGTGGCGCCGAAGGGGCCGTCGCCGCACGTGGTCGGGCAGTTCGTGAAGTCGCCCCACACGGTTTCGCGCGGCTCGTTCAGCCCGCTGCCGACCCACAGGTTCGTACCGCCCACGGCGGTGACGAGCGGATCGGATGCCGGGAACCCGAAGTTCGCGAAGCCGGCCCCGTTGTCCGAGCCCGCATCGCCGGAGGAGGCGAACACCGACATATGCTGGGCGGCCGCGCTGACGTACACGCCGTGCGCCTGCGCGAGCTGGCCGTTGTTGCCGTGGATCGTGTTCTCCGGGATGCCGAAGCTCATCGACATGACGTTGCCGAGGTGGTGGCTGACCGCCCACTTCTCGGCGGCGTTGAGGTTGTCGCCGTAGGGGGTCGCCGACACGACGAGGTCGATCGTGGCGCCGGGCGCGACCGCGTGGGCCCACTGCACGTCGAGCGAGGTCTCCTCTGCCCAGTTCACCTGGGTGCGCGAGCCGGTCCAGGTCGGCATGCCGACGGGGTAGTACACGTTCAGCGTCGCGGCCGGCAGGCCGAACGCCGCGGAGAAGTTCGCGAGGTCGCTGCGCACGGTCGGGCTGCCGTAGGCGTCGAGGATGACGATCGTCTGACCGGTGCCGGCGGGGTCGCCGTTGACGGTGGCGGGGATGTCGTAGGCGGCGCGGATGCTGTCGGGCGTCTGGCAGGCGAACTCCCCGCCGGTGGCCGCGAGACAGTCCGCGGGGTTCTGCGGCAGGGCCGCGACGTGCGAGAAGTGCGCGCGCTGGATGATCGGGTGCACGCTGTACACGAGACCGGACGACGGGCTCGTGGCCGCTGTCGCGGGGCCGGCGGCTGCGGCGATGAGGCCCAGCGCTCCGGCGGCGGCCAGGACGATCCTGGCCAGGGATGAGTGCTTCATTGACACTCCTTCGGTTGCGAATCTCGATGTCTCCGGTCGGGTTCGAGGGGAGATCCATCGGAAACATACGTCCGATGCCCGCGTTGCGCCAGGGGTCAGCCGTCGATCTGGCACCTCGGGCATGTAGTCCGCTCAGTCGGCGTCGAGTCGGGCCACTCGTGCGCTCGGTGGCGTGCGTGGCATCCTCGAAGTGGACGCGACGCCGCGACGCCGCGGAGTCGACGAAGGAGTTGCCCATGCCCGAAGCCGCAGATGCTGCACGCGATGCCCGGGGCCGGCTGCAGGGCAAGACCGCGATCGTCACCGGCGCGAGCCGGGGGATCGGATTCGCGGTCGCGCAGCGGCTCGTCGCCGAGGGCGCGAACGTCGTCATCACCGCTCGGCATGAAGATGCGCTGAAGGATGCCGCGGCATCCCTCGGCGACCGCGCCGGATACGTCGCCGGCAAGGCCGACGACCCGGCGCACCAGGACGAGGTCATCGCGACGGCGATCGCCCGGTTCGGCGGTGCCGATCTGCTCGTCAACAACACCGGCATCAACCCGGCGTACGGGCCACTCCTGGAGCTCGACCTCGGCGTCGGCCGCAAGATCCTCGAGGTCAACGTGCTCGCGGCGCTCGCCTGGGTGCAGAAGCTGCACGCGGCGTGGATGGGCGAACACGGCGGCGCGATCGTCAACATCGCATCGGTCGCCGCGATCCGGCCGGCGCCGAAGATCGCCATGTACGGGGTGAGCAAAGCCGCGCTCGTGCACCTCACCGAAGAGCTCGCGGTGGAGTTGGGGCCGGGCATCCGGGTCAACGCCGTCGCGCCGGGCGTCGTCAAGACGGACTTCGCGAAAGCCCTGTACGAGGGGCGCGAAGCGTCGGTGGCGTCGGTCTATGCGCTGAAGCGGCTCGGGGTTCCCGACGACATCGGCGGCGTCGTCGCGTTCCTGCTGTCCGACGACGCGGGCTGGATGACCGGTCAGACGCTCGTCGTCGACGGCGGCGCGACGCTCGGCAACGGCGAGGCCGCCGGGACCTCCGTTGGCTGAGACCGCGTTGCCGGGGCTGGACCTGCCCCGGCTGGGCGCGTGGTTCGCGCAGGCGGTTCCGGATGCCGGTGCCTCGCTGCGGGCCACCCTGATCACAGGGGGCAAGTCGAACCTCACCTACGACGTGAGCGACGGCATCCGGCACTTCATCGTGCGGCGTCCCCCGCTCGGCCACGTGCTGGCGACCGCCCACGACATGGCCCGCGAGTACCGCGTGATGTCGGCGCTGCAGGGCACCGCGGTGCCGGTGCCGCGGATGTTCGCGCTCTGCTCCGACGAGGCTGTGATCGGCGCCCCGTTCACGGTGATGGAGCGGGTCGAAGGCACGTCGTACGCGCGGGCAGCCGCGCTCGAGGCGATCGGTTCCGCGCGCGCCCGCACGGTCTCCGAGCGGCTGGTCGACACCCTCGCCGACCTGCACGCGGTGGTTCCGGATGCCGTCGGCCTCGGCGATTTCGGACGCCCCGACGGATTCCTCACCCGTCAGGTCGGCCGCTGGAAGGTGCAGCTCGACGCATCCCGCACCCGCGACCTGCCCGCTGCCGACGAACTGCACCGCCGCCTCGCCGCCGCCGTTCCGGCCGGAAGGGACGCCGGAATCGTGCACGGCGACTACCGGCTCGACAACGTGCTCATCGACGCCGAGGATCGTCCCGCAGCCGTCATCGACTGGGAGATGGCGACCCTCGGTGACCCGCTGACCGACCTCGCGCTGATGCTCGTCTACGGGCGCATGGCCGAGCACCTCGGCGCCGGCGCCGGTGTCACCGACGCGAACCTCGCACCCGGCTACCTCGGTGAGGACGAGATCATCGACCGGTACGAGGCGCAGAGCTCGCGCGACCTCTCCCGGTTCGGCTTCCACCTGGGGCTCGCGTCGTTCAAGCTGGCGGGCATCCTCGAGGGCATCCACCACCGGTACCTGCACGGGCAGACCGTCGGGGCCGGGTTCGAGGGCATCGGCGCGCTCGTCGAGCCCCTGCTGCGGTCCGGGCTCGAGGCCCTCGACACCGACCAGGCACGCTGAGACGGAGACACGCGATGGATTTCGGATTCGACGACCGCACGCTCGAGGTGCGCCAGAGGCTGCTCGACTTCATGGACGGCCATGTCGTGCCGGCCGAGGAGGCCTTCCACGCCCAGCTCGCCGGGCTCGAGGACCCGTGGGCGTGGGACTCGGTGCCGATCCTGAAGCAGCTGCAGGCCGACGCCCGCGCCCGAGGGCTGTGGAATCTCTTCCTGCCGGGCGAGGGCGGCGCGGGCCTGACCAACCTGCAGTACGCGCCGCTGGCCGAGATCATGGGACGTCACATCGAGCTCGCACCGCCCGTGTTCAACTGCGCCGCGCCCGACACCGGCAACATCGAGGTGCTGAACGAGTTCGGCACCGACCCGCAGAAGCAGCGATGGCTGCAGCCGCTGCTGGACGGCGAGATCCGGTCCGCGTTCGCGATGACCGAGCCCGCCGTCGCGTCGTCGGATGCCACCAACATCGAGACCTCGATCGTGCGCGACGGCGACGAGTACGTCGTCAACGGGCGCAAGTGGTTCATCACCGGCGCGATGAACCCGAACTGCGCGGTGTTCATCGTCATGGGCAAGACCGACCCCGGGGCATCCCGCCACCGTCAGCAGTCGCAGATCATCGTGCCGCGCGACACCCCCGGCCTCACGGTCGTGCGGGGCATGCACGTGCTCGGCTACGACGACCGCGCCCACGGCGGCCACGCGGAGGTGCTGTTCGAACACGTCCGGGTGCCTGCATCCCACCTGATCGCCGGCGAAGGCGAGGGGTTCGCGATCGCCCAGGCGCGGCTCGGCCCGGGCCGCATCCATCACTGCATGCGCGCGATCGGCATCGCGGAGCGCGTCGTCGAGCTGATGTGCGCCCGGGCGGACGGCCGCGTGGCGTCGGGCCGCAAGCTGTCCGAGCAGGGCGTCGTCCGCGCCTGGATCGCGGATGCCCGCGTCAAGATCGAACAGCTGCGGCTGCTCGTGCTGAAGACCGCGTGGCTCATGGACACCGTCGGCAATCGCGGTGCGCACACCGAGATTCAGGCGATCAAGATCGCGACGCCCAGGGTGGTGCAGCAGATCGTCGACGACGCGGTGCAGCTCTACGGGGCCGGCGGGCTGTCGCAGGATTTCCCTCTGGCGAGGGCGTACGCCGCCGTGCGGACGCTGCGCCTGGTCGACGGTCCGGACGAGGCGCACATCGACGCGCTCGCGCGGGCCGAGCTGCGCCGTCAGGCAGCGGCCCGCGACGTGCGCGACGACGTGCGCGACGTGCGCGACGCCCCGGACGGAGGTCTTCCGGGCTCAGTCGCCGAGGGCTGACGCCAGCGTGAGCATCTGCGCGGCGAGCACGTTCCCCAGGGTGCCGGATGCCGCGTCCCCGAGGAAGCCGCCGAGGGATGCCAGCGCGCGCCTGGCGCGCGCGGCCGAATTCGCGGACACCGCACCGCGGGCGTCTTCGATGAGGGTGCTGACGACCGTCGCGGTGTCGGCCGGCAGCAGCGGGACCGCCTGGGTGACGGCATCCAGCAGGTCGCCGACGGTCCTGCTCCAGTCGTCTCCCGGCGCGGGAAGCGGGACGGCAGGGGAGGGAACGGGCATGGCCGGATCGGGCGGATCAGCCCGCAGGTGCAGGGTGGCGGCGAGCGGCGCGCCCGGGGCGGGAATCGGCACGGGGACAGGCGTCGTGCCCGTGCCCAGCGGGATGCCGGCCCGCGCCATCATCTGGGTGAACTCCTCCGCCTTGATCTTTCCCGGTGCGGTCATCTGTACGCGCCGGCCGCCGGACCGATCCGTGTCGATCACCGCGAAGCCCTGCCGCTCGAGGTCGTCCAGCTCGTCGGCGACCGAACCGTCGAACGCGGCGTCGTTGCGCAGCAGGTCGGCCACGAGATCCTCGGAGACGGGCGTGCGGGTCTTCGCGCCGGTGGCATCCCTCAGCGCGATCAGCACCCGCAGCAGCCGCGACTCCGTGGTTGTCAGCATTCCAGCAGACTAACTTCCGCGGGCGCCGAAGCCCGGCCCCCGCGCGGTGAAGGACAGGCAGGGGTCCCGCGTCCGGCAGGCGCGCGCTCGTCGCTCCGGCCTCCGGCGCTCAGCCTTTGCGGTAGTAGCGGGTGGGTCTGCCGGAGCGGCCGTACTGCAGACGTACCGTCGCGGCGCCGACCTGCACGAAGTGCTCGAGATACCGCCGAACGCTCACGCGGGAGATGCCGAGTCGGTCGGCGCACTCGGCCGCGGACAGCTCGGGCACGTCCGACAGCGCGGTGCGGACGAGGTCGGCCGTCTCGATGCTCAGCCCCTTCGGGAGCGGCCGCGGGGGAGGGGGCGCGGCATGACGGGCTTCGGAGGACGACACGGAACCACTTCCGGCGGGATGGCCGAAGATCCGATCGGCGTCGTCCTGGGATGCCGAGGCGGATGACTGAACCGTGTCGTGCTGCGCCTGGAATGCCCGCATCGTGTCCGCCAGATCGGGGTACTCGAACGGCTTGATGAGGTACCGCGCGGCACCGCCCGCGAGCGCCGCCCGGACCGCGTCCATCTCCCGGGCGGCCGTGATGACGATGACGCCCATCGTCACACCCTCGGCGCGCCACCGCCGGAGCAGGTCGAGCCCGTTGACGTCCGGCAGGTGGATGTCCAGGAGCACGAGGTCGGGCTGGAGCGATCGCGCCGTGTCGGCCGCCTGCTGCGCCGTGTGCACCACGGCGGCGACGGCGAAGCCCGCCGTCCTCGCCACGAACTGGGCGTGGATGCGCGCGACGCGAGGGTCGTCGTCGACGACCATCACCTGTATCACCTCGGCGACACCTCCAGGTAGGGCAGGGTGGCCACGAAGGTCGCCCCGTCGTGCGAGCGTACCGTGACGTCGCCGCCGCGCTTCGAGCAGACCAGGCGCACGAGAGCGAGGCCCACCCCGCGACCGGCCGGGCCCGACGGCTTGGTGGTGAAGCCGCGGGTGAAGATGCGCTGCTCGAGATCCTCCGGGACGCCCGGGCCCGGGTCGCTCACCGAGACGGTGACCGCACGACCGTCGTCGGTCAGCCGGACGACGATCGTGATGCCGGGCTTGCCGGCCGTCGCGTCGATCGCATTGTCGATCAGGTTCCCGAGCACCGTGATGACGTCGGCGGCGAGCGCCGACTCCAGCGGCGCCAGCGAGGTGTCCTCCGAGAGGGTGAGCGAGATGGCGGACTCCCGCGCGAAGCTCGACTTGGCGATCAGCAGGGCGGCGACCATCGGGTCCTGCACGTGGCGGGCGACTTCGCTGCTGACCTCCGTGCTCTGGCGCGACAGGTGGCCGATGAAGTGCCGGGCCTCGTCGTACTCCCCGAGCTGGATGAGACCGGTGATGGTGTGCAGATGATTGAAGAACTCATGCGTCTGCGCGCGCATGGTCTGGGTGATGCTCTGGTTCATCGCCAGCTGGCTCTGCAGCTCGGCGAGCTCGGTCCGGTCCCGCAGCGTCGTCACCGTGCCGACGTGGTGACCGCGGCTCATGACGTTCCGACGGTTGAGCACCAGCAGTCGCGCCCGCGTGCTCACGATCGTCTCGCCTTCCGCGCCGGCCGCCGACAGTGCCTCGCGCATCGGTCGATCAAGCGGCAGCTCGTCGATCCGGGCTCCGACCGTGTCCGCCTCGAGGCCGAGCAGCTCCATCGCGCTCTTGTTGAGAAGGGTCACCCGGCTGTCCGTGCCGACCCCGATCACCCCCTCGCGGATGCTGAACAGGAGTGCTTCGCGGTGGTCCGCGAGCTCGGCGATCTCGTGCGGTTCGAGTCCGCGCGTGCCGCGCCGGATCATGCGGGACAGCACCCACGAGCCCAGCACACCGAGCAGGGCGCCGACGCCGAGGAAGAAGACGAGACCGGGCACCGCGGCGAGCAGCTCGGTGCCGAGCGGCGGGTACTCCTGTGCGACGACGATGAGCCCCAGCAGGGTGCCGTCGTCCTTCAGCACCGGCACGTTCGCCGCGATGTACTGCTGGTCGCCGCGGACGAGGTCGCCCGCCCAGGCCCGCCCCGAGAGCGCGGCGCGCGCGACGAGCCCGGAGCGATGCCGCACGGTCGTCGGATCGGAGGACGCGATCACGCGCTGCTGCGGGTCGACGATCTCGACGATCGACGCGTTCGAGAGGTCGCGGGTCTTCTCCATGTCCGGCGCGAGGACGAGGGATGCCTGCGGCCCGCTGATCTGGCTGGTGACCAGCGGCGACGACGCGAAGCTCTGCGCGCTGGCCAGCATGCGCTGGCCCTGCACGTCGTGGAACTCCGAGCGCGACTGCGCGATCGACACGAAGGTGACGGCGAAGAGGACGGCGGTGATCACCGCCAGCTGCAGCAGGAACACCCGGCCGGAGAGCGACATGCGTCCGCGCCGCCTCGGCCGCGACCACAACGACCACAACTTTCTTTGGTTCGCTAACGGTGACATCTGCTTCTGCCCCCGTTCACAATGCGATGGTACCCACCGTCGACGAAGCAGAGGGAGGCCCGATGACGATCCGTCGCCTTCGGCTGCTTGCTGCCCTCGTGTGCTTGTGCTCAGTGCTGAGCGGCTGCAGCCTGCTCGCCGGTGACCGCGGTCAAGTGCGCCAGATGACCGTGATGATCCCGAACGCCCAGGGCGGCGGGTACGACATCACGGCGCGCACGATGACCAACATCATGGAGAACGCGGGCATCACGGGGCACATCGACGTCTTCAACGTCGTCGGCGATGACGAGACGGTGGCCATGGCCCGGCTGATGAAGGAGTCGGGCAACGACCAGCTCATGATGATGATGGGCCTCGGCATGGTCGGCGCCTGCTACAGCCGCCATTCGACCTACCGGCCGACCGACGCCACGCCGCTCGCGGAGCTCACCGAGCAGCCCGAGATCGTCGTCGTGCCCGCGGACTCGCCCTATCGGTCGATCGGTCAGCTCGTGAATGCGTGGAAGGCTCGCCCCGGCAGCGTGACCGTCGGTGGCGGCTCGTCGACCGGCGGCCCGAACTACCTGTTCCCGATGCTGCTGGCCAAGGCCGTCGGCATCCCTCCCGCGCGTGTCCGATACCGCGCGTTCTCGGGCGACGGCGACATGCTGCCCGCGCTGCTCGCGCACACCGTCACGTTCGGCGCGTCCGGGATGGCGGAATACAGCGACCAGATCGCCGCCGGACAGCTGCGGGTGCTCGCCACGTCGGCGTCGGCGACCTCGGCGGGCGGGGTTCCGAGCCTGAAGGCATCCGGGATCGACCTGGTCTTCGACAACTGGCACGGGGTGCTCGCGCCGCCCGGCATCTCCGCCGCGGCCCGGTCGCACCTCATCGAGATGCTCACCCGGCTGCGCGCCAGTCCGCAATGGCGGCAGGCCCTGGTGGCGAACGGCTGGACGGATGCCTTCAAGACGGGCAGCGCATTCGCCCGGTTCCTGACGGCGCAGGAACGGCTCGAGGCGCAGGTCATGCAGCAGCTGGACGGTGCGCACGCCGACTGAGCCCGTCGGCTTTTCGGGCGCTCGGCGCCGGGCGCAGCCATGCCTTGGGAGCGCTCGCACACAGACAGAACACGCACCTGACGGGGCGAACGGAAGACGAGGACAGGATGACAGGGAACCGGAAGACGGCTCACGGCGACGAAGAGACGCCGGTCGTCGAGCTGCGCGGCGTCGGCAAGCACTTCGGCGACGTGCGGGCGCTGCGCGACATCGACCTTTCGGTGGCGCGTGGTGAGGTCGTCGTCATCCTCGGGCCGTCCGGGTCGGGCAAGTCGACACTGTGCCGCACCATCAACCGACTGGAGACGATCGACGAGGGCGAGATCCTCGTCGACGGCCGGCCCCAACCGGTCGAGGGCAGGGCGCTCTACCGGTTCCGCACCGAGGTGGGCATGGTGTTCCAGTCGTTCAACCTGTTCGCGCACCGCTCGATCATCGACAACGTGACCCTGGCGCCGCGGAAGATCCTCGGCATGGACAAGGCGGCTGCGCGGGCGCGGGCGCGGGAACTGCTCGACCTGGTGGGGATCGGTGCCAAGGCGGATGCCATGCCCGCCCAGCTCTCCGGGGGCCAGTCGCAGCGCGCCGCGATCGCGCGCGCCATCGCGATGAACCCGAAGGCACTGCTGTTCGACGAGCCCACGTCGGCCCTGGACCCGGAGGCGACCCGGGACGTCCTCGGCGTCATGCGCGACCTCGCCGACCGCGGAACCACGATGATCGTCGTCACCCACGAGATGTCGTTCGCCCGCTCGGTCGCCGACCGCATCGTCTTCATGGCGGACGGCGCGATCCTCGAGGTCGCCGACCCCGAGACGTTCTTCACCGCGCCGAGCAGCGAGCGGGCCGCCGAGTTCCTGTCCTCCATGGGCTCTGTGCGGCGGTGACGTCCCCCTGCGACGTGCCCCCGGCACGCCGACACGAATCCTGCAACCCAAGAAATGAAAGAGGTATCCGCATGAGAAGATTTCCCGCGATCATCACGGTCGCCCTGGCCGGTGCGCTCGCCGTCGGGCTGAGCGCCTGCAGCGGCGGAGCGTCGGGAGCTTCCGCTCCGAAGCCCACTCAGTCGTTCGCCGCCGGCACGCCGATGGCCGACATCCAGCAGCGCGGAAAGCTGATCGTGGGTGTGAAGGACGACTTCCCCCTGTTCGGCATGCGCAACCCCGTGACCGGCGACCTCGAGGGGATGGACATCCAGCTGGCAGACCGGCTCGCCCAGGACCTGACAGGCAGCGCAACCAACATCCAGTACGTGGTCGTCACCAGTGCCGACCGCGAGGCGTTCCTGCAGCAGCACAAGGTCGACGTCGTCATCGCGACGTACCCGCCCAACCCCGCGCGCCTGGCCGCCGTCGACTTTGCGGGGCCATACCTCATGAGCCCCGTCTCGGTGATGGTCCGCAAGGGCGACCACGCGATCGCCAAGCCCTCGGACATGAACGGCAGGAACATCTGCGTGACGGCGGGATCGGGCGCAGTGGAGATGGTGCCGCAGAACGCCCCCTCCGCGCACCTGCTGACCCTGGGCTCCATCACCGAGTGCATGCAGGCGCTGGAGCAGAACCGCGTGGACGGGGTCGCCAGCACCAACTCGATCCTGCTCGGGCTGATCAGCCAGAACCCCGGCAAGTTCGAGATCGCGCCCGGAAACCTCCTGAAGGACGGCAAGCCGGCATCCGACAACGACTCGATCGGCCTGCCGAAGGGGGAGAAGGCGTTCCACGACTACCTCGACGGCTTCCTGAAGAAGACCGAGGCGGACGGCACGTGGAAGAAGATCTACGACGACACCGTCGGCAAGATCTCACACGACTCGCCGACCCCGCCGCCGATCCTGTACTGAACGGCCGGAGGACTCGGACGTGTCGTTCCTCATGCCGCATCTCGCCGAGTTCGGCCAGGGCATCCTGCGCACCCTCGCACTCATCGTGCTGGGGTGGGCGGGTGCCCTGGTGCTCGGCACGCTCCTCGCGGCCCTGCGCGTCTGCCCGCTGCGCAGCGCCCGGGCGTCGGCGGCGGCGTACGTGCTCGTCTTCCGCAACGTCCCGCTGCCGGTGCAGATGGTGCTGTTCGTCTTCGGGCTCCCTCTCGTCGGCATCCAGCTGCCACTGTTCGCGTCGGCGGCCGTGGTGCTGGTGATCTATACGGCTCCGTTCGTCGCGGAGACGCTCCGGGCCGGCATGAACACCGTCAGCGTCGGCGAGCTGGAGGCCAGCCGCGCGCTCGGGTTCTCGGGCGCGGGAGCGCTCGTGAACGTCGTCTTCCCGCAGGCGTTCGCCTCGATGGTGCTGCCCATGGGGAACGTGCTGATCACGATGGTCAAGAACACGTCCGTGGCGGCGATCGTGGGCGTCGCCGAACTGACGTTCGTCGCAGACAAGGTGGCGATCGCCGAGGTGCAGCCGTTCATCGTGCTCGGCGGCGCGGCGGTGGCGTACATCGTCATCGGCCTGCTGCTGCGGCGGATGATCACCTCACTCGAAAGAAAGGCGGCATTCGCCCGATGATCACTGCTCTGTTCGATCCGCCCGGCCCGAAGGCACGCGGGCGGCACCGCCTCCTCGAGGTCGGCGCGATCCTCCTGCTGGTCGCCGTGGCCGCCACCGTGATCGCGATGCTCGCGTCGCACGAATTCTTCACCCCGGGGGCGTGGACGCCGTTCGCGCAGTGGGGTCTCTGGCGCCTCGTCGGTCTCGGACTGCTGAACAACGTCACGGCGGCGGTCGTGGCGATGGTGCTGTCGATGATGGCGGGCGTGCTGCTCTCGTTCGGGCTCACGAGCTCGGCGCCGGCGGTCCAGGGCGTCTCACGGGCGGTGACCGCGATGCTCGGCAGCATCCCGGTCCTGCTGCTGCTGTTCTTCGCGTCACTGATGCTGCCTGCCTGGGGGCTGCAGCTGCCCGACTTCTGGTTCCTGGTGATCGCCCTGACGCTGTACAGCGGAGCGGTCATCGGCGACCTGCTGGCGGCCGGGGTCCGGGCCCTGCCGCGTGGGCAGTCGGAGGCCGCGGCGGCGCTGGGGTTCTCGCCGACACGGACCCTCGTGACCATCCTCCTTCCGCAAGCCGTGCGCAACATCGCGCCCGCCCTCGTCAGCCAGCTCGTGATCGTCTTCAAGGGGACCGCCCTGGCGTACGTGCTGGGCGGGTACATCGAGCTCCTGCACACGGCGACCGTGATCGGCTCGTACTACAGCCAGTCGTCGCTGCAGGCGCTCGTGGTGGCCGCGGTGCTGTTCATGCTCGTCAACATCGGGCTGTCGGCGCTCTCGCGGGCGGTCGAGCGCCATGAGCGTCATCGCTTCGGTCTGCGCGGCGCATCGCTGGTCGAGCAGATCGTCGCGGCGGGCTGAGCGGAATGTGCCGGATTGCAGCCCACGATCTTCGTGAGAGGCACCGAGGCCGAGTGCCGCACAGCGTCTAGCATGACCGCCATGGGTGCCATCGGATTCGTTACGATCGAGGTCGTCGATGCGGCGGCCGCCGAGGACTTCTACCGCGCGGCGTTCGGGCTGGACGACCGCGTGCGGGTGCGCGAGTCGGGAGAGCCGTCGACGGGATTCCGCGGGTTCACGATGTCGCTCGTCGTGGCGCAGCCGGCCACGGTGGACGGCTTCATCGAGGCGGCCGTCGGCGCAGGCGCGACGGTGCTCAAGCCCGCCGCGAAGTCGCTGTGGGGCTACGGCGGCGGGGTTCAGGCGCCGGACGGCACCATCTGGACGATCGCCTCCTCGTCGAAGAAGGACGCGGGCCCGGTGACGCGTGACGTCGACGCGGTCGTGCTGCAGCTGGGCGTCGCGGACGTCGCCGCGAGCCGGCGGTTCTACGCGGACCGGGGCCTGACCGTCGCGAAGAGCTACGGCAGCCGGTACGTCGAGTTCGACACCGGGACGATCAAGGTGACGCTCAACAAGCGCGCAGCGCTGGCGAAGACCGCAGGTGTCGCGCCGGACGGCACCGGGTCGCACCGCATCCTGATCGGCGGGGATGCCGGCGCTTTCACCGACCCGGACGGCTTCGTCTGGCAAGCAGCGGGCTGAGCCCGCACGCCGTCATCCCAGAACGAGGGATGCCACCTCCGCGGGCAGCGCGACCGCCCGCCCGTCGTCCTCCGTCCGCTCGAGCAGGTCGAACCGGGCCACGTCCGCGGTGTCTTCGAGTGCCACAGCGAGGGCGGCGCCGTCGGCCAGGCCAGCGTGCAGCCGAGGCGCCGTGGCGCCCTCGGCCCGCGCGCTCATCAGGTTCACCGCGTGGCAGGTCGCGCTGAGCGACACCAGCACCACATCCTGGTCGCCGCGGAACCACAGCGCGTCGCCGTCGTGCAGCTCGTGGACCTTCTCATCGACCGACAGGGTCGCGTCCGCGCCGACCAGCAGGAACGTGCGGTCCACGCCCGGCAGCGGCGAGAACGGGCCGGGCCGCTCGAGCGTGGCGATGCTCAGACGCCAGTGCGGCGTTCCGGCGGGACTGAGTCGGGCCGAGCGCTCGTAGCCCACGAGCTCGCGGGTCGTGCCGGCGCCGTTGGCCCAGGGGGCGGGCGGCACGTCGTCGATCGCACGCAGGATCCGCCAGCCGGCATCCGCAGAAGTCATGTCCTGAGCGTATGCCGCATCCGGCACGCATCGGCATCCGACATCGCGGGAGCGCCTGGAGGGGCCGCCCCCTGTTGCCGGCCCGCGCCGGTGCCTAGGCTCGGCACGAGGCATCCACCCCGGGAACGGCTCTCGCACCACCGCGGCGAGCCCCGCACGAAGGAGGCTCCCGTGCAGACCTTGACGATCGATTTCATCATCTCGCTCGACGGATACGGCGCCGCGGAGGGCTGGCCGGGATTCTGGGGCATCGAGGCCCCGGAGTACATCGGCTGGCTGGGCCAGTCGTCGGAGAAGGACAGTCCCTTGCTCATGGGCGCGACCACGTATCGTCTCATGTCGGCGCTCACGGCCGGCGGCGAACCGGGCACCGGCATGCTCGACGGCGTGCAGAAGTACGTGTTCTCGTCGACGCTGCAGCGGCCCCTGACCTGGGCCAACTCGACGCTCGTCGACTCGGACGCGATCGAGTTCGTGCGGACGCTGAAGGACGAGTCCGACCGGCCGCTGCGCACGCTCGGCAGCGTCGCACTGTGCCGATCGCTGCTGAACGCGGGACTGGTCGACCGCTACCGGGTGGGGATCTTCCCGGTGATCACGGGGGCGACCGGACGGGATCGCATCTTCGACGGCTATCCCGACGTGCGGCTGGAGCTCGTCGAGGCCCGCACGTTCGACGGCCGCATCCAGCTGCTGGAGTACGTGCCGACCGTGCTGGATGCCGCGCCCGGAGCGTGACGCTCAGCACACCGCATCGGCGAGAGCGTCCGCGTTCGCGCGCAGCCACTCCTGCCGGCGGCGGATGGCGTCACCGACGCCCTCATCCCACATGCGCTGCCAGCCGCCGCCGTCGTGCTCGGCCCGGAACCGCATCAGATGCCAGGATCGCTCGGCAGCGTTGCGAGCCGTGGGCACGAGCAGAGCCCGCGAGCCCGGGTCGAGGCCGTAGGCGTCCACCATCGCCGCCGCCCGCGCCGGGGGATCGACGTGTGCGAGCGGGGCGGGGCGATCCTGCACCGGCATCCAGGGCGCCCACCACTGCAGCATGTTGCACACGTCCTCGACGCGGGACGATGCCCGAGCCAGGTCGAAATCGATCAGTGCGACCGCCTGCCCGTCACGGAACACGACATTCTCGAGCGTCACGTCGCGATGCCCGATGAGGTCGCGGTCGAGTTGCAGGGCCGGCGGGAGGTCGGCCGGCTCGGGAAGCCGGGATGCCTCGAACACCTCGGGCACGCCGAGCGCGGCGACGGCGTCGTGGTAGGCGCGCAGCAGCCGCGCCACGCTGATCGCCCGGTCGTCGTCGGCGACCCAGGCGGGAGCCGGGCGCCCGGCGACGTCCCCGACGATGAAGCTCAGCACGTCCCGGTCGCGGTCGTCGACGCCGAGGAAGCGGGGCGCGCCCGCGAAGCCGACGTGTTCGAGGTGCGTGAGCACCGTGCGCACGGCTTCGGACGACCGGCTCCTCGGGCGCCGGACCGTATCGTCGATGCGCACGATGCTCTCGGTGACGTCCCCGCCGAGAAGGGGCACCTCCGTGCCGTCCGACGTCCAGGTCACGATGCGATCATCCACCCCGGGATGCTACGCCGGCGCGTCGGCGCAGGGGGGCGATGACGGCACGAGGAAGGGGGCCCGGCGGTGCCGGATCCCCTTCCCGTCGATCGTGCTACCGGGAGACCCAGCCGGCGCGGGCGCTGCCCCAGCCGGTCTCGGTGTCCCATCCGCTTCCCACCGTGAGGCTGGTGGTCGCTCCGTTGAACGTGCGCACCGAGTAGACGTAGCCGTTCGAGGCATCCAGCCCGTTCACGAAGTCGACGCGGATCGCGCCGCTGTCGATCCCGGCCCCGGTGACGTCGTGGAATCCGGCGCCGCGCGAGCCGTAGATGAGCGGGTTGAGCAGGCCGAGGCCCGCCCCTCCGTCAGCCTGGATCTTCAGCGCCGTGATGCCCGCGAACAGCGGGGACGCGAGGCTCGTGCCGCCGATGCGGTACGTGTCGTACGCGGCTGCGCCCGTGAACGTCTGGGTCTGACCGATGAGCATGCCCGTGGTCGGGTCAGCGTCCATCGAGATGTCCGGCACCGCGCGCCCGCCGTTGGGGCTCTGGATGCCGGCATCCTTCTGGTACTGCGGCTCGGCGATGTTCGACGAGTATCCGCCGCCGCCTCCGTAGAGGAACGACGTGCTCAGCGTCCAGGAGCCGTTCGAGAGCGCGTACTTCGACGTCTGCCAGCCCGTCTCGCCGACGACCCCGTCGGGCGTGATGGCCGTCGAGGTGCCGCCGACCGCGGTGACGTACGGGTCGGATGCCGGGTAGTCGGTCTGCGGGGTGCCGACCGCGGTCGCCTCGTCGCCGTTGTCGCCGCTGGAGAACACGTAGCTGATGCCCTGAGCCGCGCCCTGCAGGAACAGGGTCTGGTACTCGAGCAGCAGCGCCGGCTTCACGGCGTCGCCGACCCCGCCCCACGAGTTCGTCACGATCTGGGCGACGTTCTCGTCGTTGATGCGCGCGAAGGTGTCGAGCAGATCGGCGTCGTAGCAGCTCTTGCCCGCGTAGTAGCGGATGTTCGCCGCGGGAGCCATCGCGTGCACGGCTTCGACGTCGAGGGTCTCCTCGCCGTACCAGCCGGGCATCGAGCACTGACGCGGGCCGCTGTTCACGCGGGTGTACGAGCCGGGGAGGCTCTGCGAGAACTGGCCCGTGGTGAACGGCTGATCGCCGGTGTCGGTGGCGTAGCGGTCGGCATCCGCCTCGATCGTGGGCGACGCGTAGGCATCCGTGATGGCCACCGTCACGCCCTTGCCGTCGAGACCTGCAGCGGCGCCGGCTTCGTAGGCGCCGCGCAGCTGCGGCCCGGTGTACCCGCACGGTGAGAACGGGATGGCATTGCCCTCGAAGAGCGGCAGGTTGGTGCCGTCGGGCGTGGGCGTGTTCGCCGGCGTCGCGGATCCGTACCATGTGCCGCACACCGGCGCGTTGCGGAAGCCGCCGTCCGGGGGACCCGGCTTCTGCGTCTTCGGCGAGACGACCGACGGGGTGGTGTCGAGGCCGTTCACCGCGATGACGGCGCCGGCGAGGGATGCCGGAACGCTCGCGGGACCGGACGGGGACTGCACCGTCATCCCGTCGTGCGCGTACTTCGAGATGGTGACGCCGAACGCCTTGTCCGCGGCTCCGACGCCGCCCGTGACATCCACGTACCGGTGGTTCGCGTCGACCGCGGCCTTCAGGCCGGCGCCGGTCAGCCAGCTCGTCACCGCGCTCACGGTCGCGGCGCTCGCGTCGAACTTCGCGTGGTACTGCGCGGCGGTGAGGAAGTGCCGGTACTGGGTCGAGCCCGGGGTCGAGACCGCGGTCGCCAGCGCCTGGAGCGCGGCCATTCCGCCCTTCGGGGCGAGGTACACGCGGGCGCTCACCGGACCGGTGGCGGGTCCGATCTTCGTGCCGTGGGCCAGCCAGCCGGGCGACGAGTTCGGGATCGGGGAAGACGTCGGGGCGGCGTTGGCCGCACCGGCGCCTCCGAGGGCGGCGGCGACGGTCGCGAGCGCCGCGATCGACACACCGAGGACATGTTTGCGCATCCGGGATCTCCAGACATTCAGGGTTCGGCCTCGGCGGTCGCCGATGGCCGCGACGCCGATGCTAGACCTGCGGACGCGCCGTGACCAGGGGGGTTGACGCCGTAACGGCAGACCCCCTGTCATCCCGCCCGGAGCCGGTCGGTGTCGCGCAGGTCACGCGCTCCAGGGGAACGGGCGCTCCCCGTCCCGTTCGCCGTCGCGGCCGATGGCGGCCAGCGTGTCGCCGCCGGCCCGCAGGCACAGCCACTTCAACGGCCGGTCGCTGTCGGCGGCGCTGTGCACCGCGCGCCACACCTGCGGAGCGACGCGGATGACGGTGCCCGCCTGCACGGGGGCGACGGAGTCGTCGAGCGCCATCTGACCGCGGCCGTCCAGGAACACGTAAAGCTCTTCGAGCCGGCCGTGCCGGTGCCAGAACGGGGAGCTCTGCCCTGGGTCGGTCGAGTTCACCGACATGCCGGCGTAGAGGGCGGATTCGCCGTCGACGAAGCGCTTCGCCGTGCCCTCCTCCTCGCCCCAGGTGTCCAGTCCGCCGAGTTCGCTCACGCTGTAACCGCTCATCCCGCCACGGTAACCCACGGTCGTGCCGGGTACCCGCCAGGGCCACCGTGACAGCAGGTGTCCGAGACGAACCGCTGACACACGGGCGCCGGGCAGCGCTACCGTGACAGCATGACCCGTCCGGCGGCCGGAGTCCGCGCATGATCACGGTCGCGGAGCTGCGCGGCATCCGCGTGTTCGCCCCGCTCCCGCAGGAGACCCTCGAGTACCTCACCGGCGCCGTCGAGGACATCCGCCTCGCGCCCGGCGAGTACTTCGCGCACGAGGGCGACGAGCGCGCTCTGTTCATCGTGATCGAGGGCGGTGCCGAGCTGACGAAGGTCGTCAACGGCGACGAGCGCGTGATCGGCACCCGCAAGCCGGGCCAGTTCTTCGGCGAGCTGCCGATGACGTTCAGCACGCCGTTCCCCGCCAGCGGCCGCGCCGCCGAGCCGTCGCGGATCATCAAGCTCGAGCCCGCCGTCTACTACACCGTCGCCGCGATGGCCCCCTCGCTGCCCGACCTGGTGGCGGGGCTCGCCCGTCGGTACGTCGACTGGCTGCAGCAGATCGCGGCGGAGCGGCCCGAGACCGACGTCACCCTCATCGGGCCGCGGCAGGATGCCGCCGTGCACCGAGCCGCGGGATTCCTCACCCGCAATCAGGTGGCGTTCGACCGCGTCACCCTCGACGCGCCGGTGCCGGGCGAGGTCTATCCGGTGCTGGACGTGGCGGGCGGCCCGCGGTTCGTCGCGCCGAGCATGCGGCAGATCGCCGAGGTGGTCGGGCTGGCCGTGAGGCCGACGGCCTCCGCATACGACGTGGTCGTGCTCGGCGCCGGGCCGGCGGGCCTCACCGCCGCCGTGAACGGGGCCGCCGAGGGGCTGCGCACGGTCGTCATCGAGTCGCTCGCGCCGGGCGGGCAGGCGGGCACCTCGACGCGCATCGAGAACTACACGGGCTTCCCGTTCGGGATCTCCGGCGACGACCTGGCCAGCCGTGCGCTCAAGCAGGCGAAGCGGCTCGGGGCGGAGATCGTCGTGACGCGCGCCGTCGAGGCCGTGCGACCCGGTCCGAGCGACGTGCTGCTCGACGGCGGGGATGTCGTACGCGCGCCCGTGGTGATCATCGCGACCGGTGTGGAGTGGCGCAAGCTCCCGGTGGACGGCGTCGACCGGTTTCTCGGCAACGGCGTCTACTACGGCGCCGCGCGCAGCGACTCGGCCCTCGCCCATGGCTCGGACGTGTGCATCATCGGCGCCGGCAACTCCGCCGGACAGGCGGCCCTGTTCTTCTCGCGGCACGCCCGCTCGGTGACGATGCTCGTGCGCGGCGAGACCCTCGAGACCAGCATGTCGCGGTACCTCATCGACCAGATCGCCGCGAACGGCATGGTCCGCGTCGAGACTCGCAGTGAAGTGGAGGCCCTGCACGGGGACGGCAGCCTGCGCGCCGTGGACGTCGTCGACCGCCGCACGGGGCAGACGACCATGCGCGACTGCACGGTGCTGTTCGTCATGATCGGCGCGGATGCCGCCACCGACTGGCTGCCGCCCGAGATCGCCCGGGACGACCACCGGTTCGTGATGACGGGTCAGGACGCCGCGGCATCCCCGCAGTGGACCGAGGACCGCCGGCCCTTCGCCCTCGAGACCAGCGCGCCCGGCATCTTCGCGATCGGCGACGTGCGGTCGGGGTCGGTCAAGCGCGTCGCGGCGGGCGTCGGCGAGGGCGGGATGGCGGTCGCCTTCGTGCACCAGTACCTCGCCCTGGTGCGGTAGGGGCTCATGCGGGAGCATAGAAAAGCATGGTCGCCCTCTGGTCGGGTCGCTCCTCGTGATGCCGTTCGGCCTCGGCCAGGTGGCCGCGCTCGCCGCCCGTCCGGTGCTGCTGCCGCCGCTGCTGCGAATGGCGGAGCCGGCGTCGCCTGCAGGGCGCTGCTCGGTCAGGATCTCACGTGGCCGCACGTGGCTGCGATGCTCGTCGTCACGGAGGCGTCCGCGGTCTCGGTGCTCGGCCAGAACCCGCGGACGCCGCAACCGATTTCACTCGGGACACGGTCCCCGCGCCGATCCCGCAGGCGACCCGATCGGACCGCCGAGGTCGCCGGACCACCGTGCCGCGCGCCGTCAGCTCCGGTGCAGGGCGAACACGGGGATGACGCGGCTCGTCTTCTGCTCGTACTGGCGGAAGCCGTCGCTGTGCGCCTTGAAACGCTCCCACGCGGCATCCCGCGGCGCGCCCGTGAGCTCCTCGGCGCGCACCGCGACGATGCCGTCGTCCGGTGTCTCGATCGTCGTCTCGGGGTGCGCGAGCAGGTTGTGATACCAGCCCGGGTTCTGCGGGGCCCCCGCCTTGGAGGCGGTGATGAACCACGTGTCGGGGTCGTCGCGGATGGCCATCAGCGGAGTGACCCGCTCGGCGCCGGTCTTCGCGCCGATGTGATGCAGCAGGACGAGCGCGCGGCCGAAACCGTGCGAGACCGTGCCGCCCGTGGCGCGGAACTCATCGATGATCGGCTTGTTCCAGTCGTCGAAAGCGCTCATTCCTGCTCCTGTCGGTCCCGGCGGGACGTCGATCCCAGTTCAGCACGGAATCCGGCGCGAGGGGGTCGCTCGGCGGAACGTCTCGTCGAGCGCGCCGCTCAGGTCGGCCAGGAGGTCGTCGACGTCCTCGAGCCCTACCGACAGGCGCAGGTGACCCATCCGTCGGAACGGCTCCGGATACGCCGCGACGCGACCGCCCTCGGTTCCGGTGTGCACGATGAGCGAGTCGTCGTGTCCGAGGGAGAACCCCGAGGTGATCAGACGCAGATTGGCGACGAAGCGGTTCTGGGTAGCGGGGTCGCCGTCAACCGCGAAGGCGAGCATCCCGCCGAACGCCCCGCGGAACTGCCGGGCGGCGAGGTCGTGCTGCGGATGCGACGGCAGGCCCGGGTAGGCGACGTACGCGACGCGGGCGTCGCCCGCGAGGAATTCCGCGACGGCATTCGCCGACGACACGTGCTGCCGCATCCGCAGCGGAAGGGTGACCGAGCCGCGCTGGATCTGCCAGGCGTTGAACGGCGAGATGATGCCGCCCACGTCGACCATGGCATCCGCCTTGATCGGCTCGATGAGCTCGCGCCGGCCGATGACGGCTCCGCCCATGGCATCGCCGTGCCCGTTGATGTACTTGGTCAGCGAGTGCACGACGAGATCGGCGCCGTCGGCGATCGGACGGTAGCAGGGCGGCGGCGTATAGGTGGAGTCCACCATCAGGACCGCACCGGCGTCGTGGGCGATCGCGGCGATGGCGGCGACGTCCGCGACCTTGGTCGTGGGGTTGGCGATCGCCTCGATGCACACCAGGCGTGTGTTCGGGCGCATCGCGGCCCGCACGGCGTCGTGGTCGGTGACGTCGACGAAGGTGGCCTCGATGCCGTACCGCTGCGGCAGCAGCTCCGTCCACAGGCGCCAGGTCGCCTCGTAGGTCACGTCGCTGACGACCACGTGGTCGCCGACGCGCACGTGCGTGAAGAACACGGCATGCAGCGCGGCGACCCCGGATGCCAGCGCCACGGCATCCTCGCCCCCGTCGAGAGCGGCCAGCTTCTCCTGCAGCGCCTGCTGGTTCACGCCCGTGTTGCGGGTGTAGAGCCCGGGCGCCGTGGCCGACCAGCTGATCTCGCTCGGGTCGTCGGGCAGCTGGTACGAGTTGGCGAGCACCAGCGGGGTGCGCAGCGCTCGGGTCGAATCGACGTGGATGCCGCCGTGGACGGCGAGGCTGGCGTGCGCCAGCGTCTCAGGTCGCGTGCGATCGGGGCGTGCGCGCATGGATGCTCCTTCTTCCGTGGCCGACGTTCTCACGTTAGCGTGTGGTATCAACATCTGTAAATGTCAGTAATGCATAGAAGTAGGTTTCGCCGTGGACGCCATCGATGACCGGATCGTCGCCGAGCTGACGCGGGATGCCCGCGTGCCCCTCGTCGCGCTCGCCGCGCGCGTGCATCTCTCCCGCAACGCGGTGAAGCAGCGCATGGAGCGGATGGAGCGCGACGGCGTGATCGCGGGCTACACGCTGCGGCCCGGCGCGGCACGAGCGCACCGGGTGACCGCCATCGTGCTCGTCTACCGCGCCGACCGGATGCGCGGGGCGCACGTCGTGACGGCGCTCGAGCAGATCCCCGAGGTCGTGCGCTGCGACGTGCTGTCGGGGGAGTTCGACCTGCTCGCCACGGTGCAGGCCGCCACGATGGACCGCGTGGGCGAGATCTGGGAGCAGATCGCGGCGCTTCCCGGCGTGGCGAACACGGTCACGTCGGTGTCTCTCGCGCGCGTGATCGACCGGGGCTGACCCGAGTGCCGGATGGTCCGGTGGGGTCGGCCCCGGCCGCTGCTCACGTGTTGAGGCAGACGACCTTCGGCTGGGTCATCTCCTCGTAGGCGAACCGGACGCCCTCGCGCCCCATGCTGCCGTACTTGGCGCCGCCGAACGGCATGCTGTCCACGCGATAGTCGGACGAATCGTTGACCATGACGCCGCCGGCCTCGATCCGGTCCGCGACGCGCAGCGCCCGGCCGATGTCGGTCGTGAAGGCGGCTGCATGCAGCGCGTACTCGATCTCGTTCGCGCGGGCGATCGCCTCGTCCTCCGTGTCGAAAGCCGACAGCACGACGATCGGGGCGAACGCCTCCTCACGGCACAGCTCTCCGGCCGCCGGGACGTCCTCCACCACGGTGGGCCAGTACACGGACCCCTCGCGCCAGTGGCCGGCCAGCACGCGCGCCCCCGCTGCGACGGCCTCGTCGACGAGGCGCTCGGCGCGCTCGGCGGCCGCGATCGAGATCATCGGTCCGACGTCGGTGCGCTCGTCGAAGGGATCCCCCGCCTTCAGAGCCTCCGTGCGGGCGACGAAGCGGTCGCGGAACTGCTCGTACACGTCGCGCTGCACGAGGATCCGCTGGACGCCCACGCAGTTCTGTCCCGCAGCCCAGAAAGCGCCCGAGACGCACGCGTCGACGGCGGCGGGGAGGTCGGCATCCGCGAAGACGACGACCGGAGCATTGCCGCCGAGCTCCATGGCGAGCCGCTTCAGCCCCGCCCCCCGGGCGATCGCCTCGCCGGTCGCGAAGCCGCCGGTGAACGACACGAGCCGCACGTCGCGCACCGAGATCAGGGCCTGCGCCAGGTGCCGGTCCCCGTGCACGACGGTCACGACCTCGGCCGGCATCCCCGCGTCGACCAGCAGGTCCACGAGGAACTGCGCCGTCAGCGGCGTGAACTGGGACGGCTTGAGGATGACCGAGTTCCCCGCGGCGATCGCGGGGCCGAGCTTGTGCGCGACGAGGTTGAGGGCGTCGTTGTACGGCGTGATCGCCACGATGACGCCGAGCGGCTCGCGGGTGAACCAGCCGCGCCGGTTCTCGGATCCCTCGAACGCGTCGAACGGGATCACCTCGCCGGCGTGGGAGCGGGCGACTTCGGCAGACAGTGACAGGGTCGTCGCGGCGCGCGACACCTCCTTGCGCGCCTGCCGGATGGTCTTGCCCGCCTCGCGCACGAGCAGAGTGGCGGCCTGCTCGGAGAGCTCGCGCAGCAGCCCGGCGGCCCGGTCGAGCACGGCATGCCGGGAGAACCGGGAGAGGGCGCGGGCCGCGGCGGAGCCGGCGCGCGCACGGGCCATGATGCGGTCGACGTCGAACGGATCGGACACCGCGAGGGTGTGCCGGGCGGCGGTCGGCTCGGGAGCGATGACGGCGGTCACCGTGCCACCTCGCTGGGGGCGCGCAGGCCCGCGTCGATCGCGATGATGTCGGACAGCAGCGCGTAGGCGGTCTCGATGCGACCGGCGCCGGGCCCGGCGACGGTCACGGTGCCGAGCAGGTCGGTGTCGAACGAGACGGCGTTGGTCGGCCCGGAGACGCCGGCGAGCGGATGCGTGAGCGGCAGCGCGACGGGCTCGACGCTCGCCGTCACCGTGCCGTCGTCGCTCCGGAACGCCGACCCCACAAGCTTCCAGCGCTTGCCGTCCGCCGCCGCCGCGACGATGTCGGACGCCGTCAGGTCCGAGATCCCCCGGCGGACGACGTCGGCCGTGGTGATGCCGGCGTCCAGAAGCTCGTTGGCGAGGATCACGACCTTCAGCTGCACGTCGGAGCCCTCGATGTCGGCCGTGGGATCCGCTTCCGCATAGCCGAGCGACTGCGCCTCGGCGACGGCATCCGGCAGGGACATGCCGGTCTCCATCTGCCCGAGCACGTAGTTGCTCGTGCCGTTGAGGATGCCCTGGACACCCGTCACGCGCAGTCCCTTGAGGGTCTCGGAGGCGAAGCGCAGGATCGGGGTGCCGCTGAGCACCGCACCCTCGTACTCGAAGCGGGCGCCGTGCGTGCGGGCGATGCGGTTCAGCTCCGCCGCCGCGAGGGCGACGGGACCCTTGTTGGTCGTGGTCACGCTCTTGCCGCTCTCCAGGGCGGCGCGCACGTGCGAGACCGCCGGCTCGCCGTCCACCGGATTGGTGAACGTGGCCTCGACGACCACGTCGGCGGTGGTGTGGCGGATCACGTGCTCGTTCTGCGGGATCGCCGCCCCGCCGGGCCGGCCGGCGAACGTCGCGCCCGCCGGCATCCCGAGCACCTCGCCCAGGTCGATCCCGTCGGCCTGCATGAGCGAGCCGAGGCGCAGGTCGGTGATGGCCACCACCCGCAGCGAGAACCCGAGGTCGTCGGCGAGCTGCGGGCCGCGGGCGTGGATGATCTCGGCGAGGGCGCGATTCACGCCGCCGAAGCCGATGAGAGCGATGTCGTGGTCAGGCACGTTCGGAGTCCTTCACAGGTCGGGGAGGGATGCCACCCATCCTGCAAAGCGGCACGGTCAGCCCGCGCCTGCCGGAACGCCCGTCGACCTGGTCGATCTGCGCACGGCGCGGACGCTCTGCCCGAACCGGGCCGTCATCGTCGCGGACCCTTGTGCCCCGTTCGCGGCCGTGGATAGTCTCCGGAGGAAATCTTGTGTGGCATCGGCACATGGATGTGGTGATATAGCACACAGGATTGTTCCCACCCATCTCCGCCCACTCGAATGCGAGAATGCCATGAGCCCACTTCCCGGGGAGAGAGAGCTTGCCAACGCTCTGCCCCACACCACCGCCACCCAGGTGCCGCTGCGCCGGCTGCAGCGCTCCATGGACGCCCGGCACCTGATCATGATCGCCCTCGGCGGCGTCATCGGATCCGGCCTGTTCCTCAGCTCCGGCTACACGATCAGCCAGGCGGGCCCGCTGGGCGCGATCATCGCGTACCTCATCGGCGCGCTCGTCGTCTATCTCGTCATGGCGTGCCTCGGGGAGCTGGCGACCGCGTACCCGGTCTCGGGAGCGTTCCACATCTACGCCGCCCGCTCGATCGGCCCCGCGACCGGCTTCACCACCGCCTGGCTGTACTGGCTGTGCTGGGTGGTCGCGCTCGGCTCCGAGTTCACGGCCGCCGGAATCCTCATGCAGCGCTGGTTCCCCGGGGTCGCCGTATGGGTCTGGTGTCTGGTGTTCGCCGTCGTGCTGTTCACGATCAACGCCATCTCCGCGCGCGTGTTCGGTGAGACCGAGTTCTGGTTCTCCCTCGTGAAGGTGGTCGCGATCGTCGCCCTGATCGTGCTCGGAGGCGCCGCCATCTTCGGGTTCACGCCGCTGTCCGGCGCGCACCCCGCCGCGGTTCTGTTCAGCAACTTCGAGACGCCCAAGGGACTGTTCCCCAACGGGTTCGGCGGAGTCCTGATGACGTCGCTCGCCGTGTTCTACGCCTTCAGCGGCTCCGAGCTCATCGGGGTCGCCGCCGGCGAGACCAAGGACCCGGGCCGGAACATCCCGCGCGCGCTGAGGTCCACGGTGCTGCGCCTGCTCGTCCTGTTCGTCGGATCGATCACGGTGATCGCCGCCATCCTGCCGTACACCAAGGCGAGTGTGACGACCAGTCCGTTCGTGGACGTCCTGCAGTACGTCGGCGTGCCGTTCGCCCCCGACATCATGAACTTCGTCATCATCACGGCTCTGCTCTCGGCCGGCAACAGCGGACTGTTCTCCTGCGCCCGGATGCTGTTCTCGCTCGCGGAGGAGGGCCACGCGCCGAAGTCGCTGATGCGCCTGACCAAGCGCGGCATCCCGATCGTCGCGCTCAGCGTGAGCATGGTGCTCGGCCTCGTCTCGCTGCTCTCCAGCGTGATCGCGGCGCAGACCGTCTACCTCGCACTCGTGTCGATCTCCGGCTTCGCCGTCGTGGCCGTGTGGATGTCGATCGTGGCGGCCCAGTTCTTCCACCGCCGCAAGTTCCTGCGTGAGGGTGGCGACCTCACCGTCCTGCCGTACCGCACCCCGCTGTTCCCGCTGGTGCCGATCGCCGCGTTCGTGCTGCTGCTCGTCTCCGTGGTCGCCATCGCCTTCGACCCGAACCAGATCGCCGCGCTCTACTTCGGGCTGCCGTTCGTCGCCCTCTGCTACCTGTACTTCTGGTGGCGGTTCGGACGCCGGGGCGCGAAGAAGCCGACCGTCACGTCGGAGGAGGCCCCTGTCAGCCTCGTCGACGACCCCGCCGTCGAAGAGCCGATGGCCGATCTGGATCGGTAGGCTGGCCCGACCCGGACCCGAACGATCCACCGGATCGCGGCCGCGAAGAGGAGGAAGGATGTCCACGCCCTCGTCGCTGTCGCAGGGGCTGGCCCTTCTCGGGGCGGCCGTCGAGCGCGAGCGCTCGGGCCGGGTCGGGCACAACGCCTCCCGTCTCGCGGACGCGACCGGCATCGAGCGCAGCCGGGTCTCCCGGCTCACGCAGGAGCTGCGGGCGCTCGGCTACCTGGAGCGCGACGAGGCGGCCGTGCTGAGCGCGGGCGACGCGTACTTCCGCACCGCGGCGGCGCTCGACGAGCCGTGGCTGCGCGCGTCCCGCCGCGAACTGCGGATGCTCGCCTCGCGACTGCGCATGAGCGCGCTCATCACGGCCGCAGCCGGCGCGGGCGCGCTCCTGCTGCGGTACGAGACGGGGGTGGGGGCGGTGGATGCCGCGGTCCGTCCCGGCATGATCACGCCGATCTGGTGCACCGGATCGGGACGTGCGCTCCTCTGGGAGCACACCCGGACGCAGCTCGACGACGTGTTGCGGGACGTGCAGTTCGTGGGCGTGGGCGGACCGGCCGCGGCGCGCTCGGTCGCCGGGGTCGCCGCGCTGCTGGAGCGGGATCGCGCGGCCGGGGTGATCACCGCAGACGACGAGTATGCCGAGGGCATCACGGAGTACGCGCTCCCGATCCATGGACCCGCGGGGATCATCGCGGCGATCGCGGTGATCGGCCCGTCGCGGGGGACCGCCCGGGCCCGCTCGGTCCCCGCGCTGCTGCACGACGTCCGGG
>DATMTQ010000126.1:0-2042 GCA_035564095.1 Microbacterium sp.
GGGCATCCCACCCGGGCGGCCGCTGACCCGCGGCCGGCGTCAGTCGCGGGGCTGGAAGCGCAGGTCGAGCCAGGCGAGGAGGTCCGCGATCACCTCGTCGCGCATGACCTCGTTGAAGATCTCGTGCCGTGCGTTCGGGTACACCAACGTCGTGACGTCGGCGAAGCCCGCCCGCGCGCGGTAGGCGTCGGCGAGCAGGTGGACGCTGCGCGGCCCCCCGACGGGGTCGTCGCGGCCGACCATCAGCAGGGTCGGGATGCCGCTGCCGCGCTCGTCGGCCAGGCCCGTCCGGGGCCTGCCGTACATGCGCGCCGCCTCGATGGGCCCGAACAGCTTCAGCAGCGGGGTCGACGTGGTGAGCGGATCATCGAGGAAGGCGCGGCTGACCTCGGGGACGCTGGAGAGCCATTCCATGCCGTTGGCGTCCGGCCCCTTCCAGCGCTTGTTGAGCGGGGCGGCGTTGAGCGTCGCTGGCGTGAGCAGCGCCGACCCCGACAGCACGAGCGCGTCGTACGCCTCGGGGTGGGCGTTGACGAGCTTCTGCGCGAGGAACGACCCCCACGAGTGCCCGAGCAGGATGACCGGCACGCCGGGGTTCTCCGCACGGATCAGCTGCGTGAACTGCCACACGGCATCCACCGCAGCGCGGTGCCCGCCCGGGCCGAGACGCCCGAGCTTGGCGGCATCCCCCTTGTACTGCTGCATGCCGGTGCGGCCGTGGCCGCGATGGTCGTCCGCGTACACGGTGAAGCCGGCGTTCGTGAGCGCCGCGATCAGGTCGCCGTAGCGCCCGGCGTGCTCCCCGACCCCGTGCAGCAGCTGCACGATGCCCCGGGGCGGCTCTGCCGATGCGGCGTGGACGTCGTAGATGATCCGGATTCCCCGGGCGTCCGTGAACGCGGCAGTGCGTGCTGGCATCCTCCGAGTCTATTGGCCGAAGGCGGCGAGGAAACGGTCGCGGAAGGCGTCCATCCGCCACGTCGGGGCGTCCGTGCCGGGCAGCAGCCCGGGCTGCCACTCCCAGCCGTCGATGCGGTGCAGCACAGCCGGATCGCGCGCGATGATGCTGACCGGAACGTCGTGACCGGCATCCGCGCCGCTGACGATCGCCGCCGGCTGGTGATCTCCGAGGACGATCACCACGAGGTTCGGATCGTTCACGTTGCCCAGGAACGAGAGCATCGCGCCGAGCGAGTACTCGACGGAGCGCCCGTAGAACGCCCGCACCGTCTGCGGCCTCTGCCACACGGCCTCAGCCGACGCGCTCTGCGCCGGCTGCAGGTCGTAGACCGACCCGTCGCCGAGCTGCGACCACGGCACGAGCTGCGGCAGCGGCGCCCACGGCGCGTGCGACGAGACGAGGTCGATCTCGGCCATCACCGGCTGATGGCTCCCCGCGAGCTCGTGGTCGGCGAAGTACTTCCAGGTGTACTGGTCGGGGATGCGCGCGTACCCGAACGCCGGGCCCCGATAGCCCACGTTCTCCGCGTTCAGCAGAGTGCCGTAGTGGTAGAACGACGTTCCCGGCGGCCAGGGCCGGGTGTCGGAGGGCACGTCGCTGACGGTGTGCCATCCCGCCCGCCGGAACGCGTCGCTCAGCGTGAGACGGTCGGTGCCGATCAGCTGGTCGTAGCGCGTCTGCGTGTCGGCCCACACCCCGGCTTGCAGCGTGGAGTGGGCGAGCCAGCTCAGCCCGCCGAACGTCGGTGAGGTGAGCCACGCGCTGCGCGCCCCGTAGCCCTCGGCGGACAGCTCAGCGGTGCCGCGGCGCAGCACGTCGTCGACACCCGCGGAGAAGGCGCTGCCCTGCACGGCGACTCGTCCGTAGCTCTCCACGAACGCGATGACGACGTCTTTGCCGCGCAGCCCCTGCAGCAGCGAGGACGCCGGTGCGGCGGCGTACGGGTCCTGGGCGATCTGCCGGGCCCACGCCGCCGAGTCCGCGGCTGCGGCAGACGCCTGCGAGACGGCGTCGCCGATCGTGTCGACGGATGCCGCGGCCGCGGCCTGCGACCCCAGCAGCGCGCCGGCGATCCACGCGG
>DATMTQ010000127.1:0-37670 GCA_035564095.1 Microbacterium sp.
GAGCGCGTTCGCCACGCGGCGGCGCGCGCGCTGCGGCGCAGTCAGGCCGCGGCCCGACCGCGGCGTGGGCAGGACCGAGGGGATGCGGTCGAGGCCGTGGATGCGTGCGACCTCCTCGGCCAGGGTCCACTTGTCCGTGAGGTCGGGGCGCCAGCTCGGCGCGACGACCTGCCAGGCGGTCTGCCCTTCGTCGACAGTGCAGCCGACCATCTCGAGGGCGCCGACGATCTCGGCATCGGTGTAGTCGACGCCGATGATGCCGGAGACGAACGGCTTCGGCAGCACGATCGCGGTGCGCACGCTCTCGCCGAACAGTGCGGCGCCGAGTCCGAGGTCGAGCGTGCCGCCGGCGAGCTCGACCATGAGGTCGGCGACGCGCCGTGCGGCGACGAACGGGATGGCCGGGTCGACGCCGCGCTCGAACCGGCGCGACGCCTCGGAGGGCAGCTTATGGCGGCGGGCGGTGCGGGCGATCGTGACGGTCTCGAACGTGGCCGCCTCGATGAGCACGTTGCGGGTCTCGTCGGACATCTCGGTGGTGCCGCCGCCCATGACGCCCGCCAGGCCGATCGGGCCGGACTCGTCGGTGATGAGGAGGTCCTCGATGCTGAGCGTGCGGGTCTGCCCGTCGAGCGTCGTGAGCGTCTCGCCCGCGGACGCGCGGCGCACGGTGATGCCGCCGGTGAGCTTGTCCAGGTCGTAGCCGTGGATCGGCTGGCCGAGCTCGAGCATCACGTAGTTGGTGATGTCGATCAGCACGCCGAGCGACCGGATGCCCGCCAGGGCCAGCCGCGCGATCATCCACGGCGGCGTGGGGCGGGAGGCGTCCACGTCCCGGACCACGCGCACGACGAACTCGCTCGCGCCCACGCGTCCGCGGATCGGGGCGTCGTCCCGCACCGCGATCGGGAAGCCCGCGCCGGGTGCGACCTCGTCGTGGGCGCGCACGCCCGGATCGTGGAACGCCGCACCGGTCGCGTGCGCGTATTCGCGCGCAACACCGCGGATCGACAGCGCATACCCGCGATCCGGCGTGACGTTGATGTCCACGGCGACGTCGTCGAGGCCGAGGAGCGGGATGGCATCCGCCCCCACCTCGGCGTCGATGCCGAGATCGGCCAGACGCAGGATGCCGTCGTGCTCGTCGCCGAGACCGAGTTCGCGCGCCGACGCGATCATGCCGTCGGAGGTGTGACCGTACGTCTTGCGCGCCGCGATCGGGAACGGGCCGGGAAGCACCGCCCCCGGCAGCGTCACGATCACCTTGTCGCCCGGACCGAAGTTGTGCGCGCCGCAGACGATGCCGCGGACCCCGCCGTGGGAAGGGCCGACGTCGACCTGGCACCAGTTGATCGTCTTGCCGTTGCTCTGCGGCTCGGACTCGACCGAGAGCACGCGTCCGACGACGACGGGCCCGGTGATCTCGATGCGGTGGACGTCCTCCTCCTCGAATCCGACCGAGACGAGCGCCTCGAGGACGTCCTCGGGCGTCGTCCCCGGCGGGACGTCGACGAACTCACGCAACCACGAAAGCGGGACGCGCATCAGACCACCATTCCGAACTGCTCGCTGAAGCGGACATCGCCCTCGGCCATGTCGCGCATGTCCTGCACGTCGCTGCGGAACATGAGCGTGCGCTCGATGCCCATGCCGAACGCGAACCCGGAGTACACCTCGGGGTCGATGCCGGCGGCCCGCAGGACGTTGGGGTTCACCATGCCGCAGCCGCCCCACTCGATCCAGCGCGCGCCGCCCTTGAAGGTGGGATGCCACAGATCGAGCTCGGCGGACGGCTCGGTGAACGGGAAGAAGTTGGTGCGCAGCCGGGTCTTCGCCTCCGGCCCGAACAGCACGCGTGCGGCGTGATCGAGCGTGCCCTTGAGGTTCGCCATCGTGATGCCCTTGTCGACGACGAGGCCCTCGAACTGGGTGAACACCGGAAGGTGCGTGGCGTCGAACTCGTCCGTGCGGTACACGCGCCCGGGGCACAGCACGGAGATCGGCAGGTCGCGCTCGAGCATCGAGCGCACCTGGACGGGGCTCGTGTGCGTTCGCATGACGAGGTGGCGCGCGGCCGGCGACACGTAGAAGGTGTCCTGCTCCTGGCGGGCCGGGTGGTCCTCGTCGAAGTTCAGCGCGTCGAAGTTGAACCACTCGTGCTCGAGCTCGGGACCCTCCGCGATCTCCCAGCCCATGCCGACGAAGATGTCGGCGATCTCCTCCTGCAGCAGCGAGATCGGATGCCGCGCGCCCACGCGCGAGCGGGAAGCCACCGCGGTGACGTCGATCCGCTCGGCCTCCAGCCGTGCCGCGGTCTCGGCCTCTTCGAGCTCGGCCTCGCGGGTCGCGAGCGCCTGGTTCACCCGGGCGCGCCCCTGCCCGACGAGCTTGCCGAACTCCGCCTTGTGCTCGGGGGCGACGTGGCGCATGCTCGCGTTCAGCCGGGCGAGGGTCGAGCCCTCTGCGGTGTGCGCGGCGCGTGCGGCCTTCAGCTGCGCGGTGTCGGCCGCGGCCGCGATCGCCGCAAGAGCGGCGTCGACGGCCTCGGACACCGCCTCGGGGGTGATCTGGGGAACCTCTTCGGACACGAGAGACGAGTCTACCGGGGGCATCCGCCGCTCCCCGGTCGCCTCAGCGCCCGCGCAGCGCGATCGCCTCGGTGGCCGTCGCCGAATCCGCCCCGTCGCCGCTCCGACCGGCCGGAGCCGCCTTGGGCGATCGGCGCGTGCGGCGCTGCACCCGGTAGGCGAGGTACGACAGGATCAGGCAGAGCGCGACGTAGATCGCTCCGCCGACGATGGCCGACGGGACGAGGGGGGAGCCGAACTCCGGCTGGTTGCCGAGCAGCTTGATCACGTGCAGCAGCTCCGGGTACGTGATGACGAAGCCGAGGGCGGTGTCCTTCAACGCGACGACCAGCTGCGAGATGATCACCGGCATCATCGCGCGCACGGCCTGGGGCAGCAGGATCAGCCGCATCACCGCGTTCTTGCGCAGGCCGATCGCATAGCCCGCCTCCGCCTGTCCGCGGGGCAGCGCCTCCACTCCGGCGCGCAGAGCCTCGGCGAGCACCGACCCGTTGTAGACGACGAGCGCGATCACGACCGCGAAGTACGGATCCGTCTTGACCCCGACGACGGGAAGCCCGTAGTAGAGCAGCATCATCAGCACCAGCACCGGCACCGCACGCAGGATCTCGACGATCCAGCCGATCGGGAGCCGCACCCCGCGGTGGTCGGAGAGCCGCCCCACCGCCAGCACGAATCCGAGGACGAGGGCGCCGACCGCGGCGACCGCGAAGGCGGTGAGCGTGTGCCCGAGCCCGTCCAGCAGCAGCAGCCAGGGGCGGGTGTAGGTGAAGATCGCCCACTTGCGCGCGTCGAACTGACCCGTCGCCGAGAGGCGCCAGATGAGCCACCCGAGCGCTCCGAGCACCACGAGAACGGTGATCAGGCCGAGGATCCGGTTGCGGCGGACCGCCCGGGGCCCGGGGGCGTCGTACAGGACCGAGCCGCTCATCGCGCCACCCGCCAGCGGGTCTCGAGGGCGCGCTGAAGCCAGGCCAGCAGCAGGACGAGCACGACGAAGACCGCCGCCACCCACAGCAGCACGACGAGCTGGTTCTCCCCGCGTTCGCTGAGCCACGATCGGACCGAGCCGAGGTTCACCACCGAGAACCCCGCGGCCACCGTGGTGTTCTTGAGCAGGGCGATGAACACGCTCATCATCGGCGGGATGACGGAGCGGAACGCCTGCGGCAGGACGACGAGCGTCATCACCTGACCGAATCCGAGGCCGATCGCGCGCGCCGCCTCCGCTTGACCGACGGGGACCGTGTTCACGCCCGATCGGATCGTCTCGGCGATGTACGTCGCCGTGTAGATCCCGAGCGCCGCCGTCGCGAGCGTGATCGCATCGATGCGCTGGCGCAGCAGGATCGGCATGCAGAACGCGAAGAAGAACATCACGAGGGTGAGCGGCGTGTTGCGGATCCAGTTCACGTACACGGCGCCCACGGCGCGCGCCACCGGGACGGGCGAGACCCTCATGGCACCGACGACGACGCCGAGCACCAGGGCGATCAGGCCGCCGCCGAAGAACAGCACCAGGGTGCCGACCGTGGCCTGCACCCACAGGTCGCCGTTGTCGGTGATGACGTTCACGCGACTCAGTCGGCCTGGTCGACTTCGGGCTGCGCCGCCTTGATGCCGGAGGCGCCGAGGTTGTCGTCGAAGATCTGCTGCCAGATGTCGTGGCCGTCGGTCAGCGTCTTGTCGAACGCCGCCTCCAGGGCGCGGTCGCCGCGGGCGAGGCCGATCCCGTACCGCTCCTCGCTGAACGGGTCGCCGACCACCTTGAGGGTGTCGGGGTCTTGCGCGGCATACCCGATGAGGATGGCCTGGTCGGTGGTGACGGCATCCACCTGTCCGTTCTTGAGGTCTTCCACGCACGTGGAGTACGTGTCGTACTCCTTCGTCTTGGCGGGCGTCTCCGCCTTGATCCGCTGGATCGACGTCGAACCGGTCGCGGAGCAGACGACGTCGTTCGCGGTGAGCGCGTCCTTGCCTGTGATCGTGCCGTCGTCCTTGGCGACCAGCAGCCCCTGACCGGTGACGAAGTACGGGCCGGCGAAGGAGATCTGCTTCTTGCGCTCGTCGGTGATCGAATACGTGCCGACGTAGTAGTCGATGTCGCCGTTCACGATCGCCTGCTCGCGGTTGGCGGAGGCGATCGGCTTGAAGTCGATCTTGTCTGCGTCGTAGCCGAGGGATGCCGCCATCCAGCGCGCCACGTCGATGTCGAATCCGCTGCGCTTGCCGGTGGTGGTGTCGAGGTAGCCCATGCCGGGCTGGTCCTCCTTCACCCCGACCGTGACTCTGCCGGCCTTCGTGATGCGATCGAAGGTCGGGCTGCCGGTGATCGACACGTCGGTGGCGACCGTCCACGGCTTCTTTCCTGCGGAGCCGCCCGCCGTTCCACTGTCGCCGGGGCTTGCGCTGTTGCACGCGGTGAGGGCGAGCAGCGCTGCGGCCGCCACGCTCAGGCTCGCGATGAGGCGGGTCTTTCGCATGTCATCTCTCTTTCGGTCTGGGCCGGAGCCCGGGTCAACGGGTGAGGAGCTTGGAGAGGAAGTCCTGCGCGCGGGCCGACTGCGGGTGGGTGAAGAAGTCGTCGGGAGCGGCCTCCTCGACGATCCGGCCGTCGGCCATGAAGACGACGCGGTCGGCCGCCTTACGGGCGAAGCCCATCTCGTGCGTGACGACGATCATGGTCATGCCGGCCTGGGCGAGGCCGACCATCACGTCGAGGACCTCGTTGATCATCTCGGGGTCGAGCGCGCTCGTCGGCTCGTCGAACAGCATCACCTTGGGGTTCATCGCGAGCGCCCGCGCGATCGCGACGCGCTGCTGCTGCCCGCCGGACAGCTGTGCGGGCAGCTTGTCGGCCTGCTGACCGACGCCGACCCGGTCCAGCAGCACCCGCGCTTCGCGCTCGGCATCGGCTTTCGAGGCCTTGCGGACCTTGATCGGGCCGAGCGTCACGTTCTCGAGGATCGTGAGGTGCGAGAAGAGGTTGAAGGACTGGAAGACCATGCCCACGTCGCTGCGCAGCTGGGCGAGGCCCTTGCCCTCGGCGGGCAGCTTCTGCCCGTCGATCGTGATCGTTCCGCTCGTGATCGTCTCGAGCCGGTTGATCGTGCGGCACAGCGTCGACTTGCCCGAGCCCGAAGGACCGATCACGACGACGACCTCGCCGCGGTGCACCGACAGATCGATGTCCGTGAGCGCCTGGAAGTCGCCGTAGTGCTTCTGCACGTTCTCGATCACGACGAGAGGGTCAGGGGTCGCCATACCGTCCACCTTATGGATCAGGTGGACGAACCTTAAGATTTCACCGTGAGAATCGGCTCATCAGCCGCGACGCACGAAGTAGCGGTGCTCCGGCCGGCCGGTCGCGCCGTACCGCAGCTCGAGACGCAGCATCCCGCTCTGCTCCAGCTGCGTGAGGTACCGCTGCGCGGTGGCGCGGCTGATCCCGACGACCGCGCCCACCTCGGTGGCCGATTCCCCGTCGCCGCGGGCGACGGCCTCGTAGACGAGCCGCAGCGTCGGGGCGAGCCGCGCGGCCTCGACCGGGCGATCGGGGGCGGCGACGGGCCGGCGCATCCCGAAGATGCGGTCGATGTCGGCCTGGGTGGCCTCGCCGGGCAGCTCCGCCATGCGCGCCTGCGCATCCCGGAAGGCGACCAACCGCGCCGAGAAGTCGGCGAACGTGAAGGGCTTGACGAGGTAGTTGACCGCGCCGAGCTGCAGACTCGCGCGCACGGATGCCACGTCGTTCGCCGCCGAGATCACGATGACGTCCGGGGGCTCCGGCATCCCGCGGAGCGTCCGCAGCAGATCCAGCCCGTTGCCGTCGGGCAGGTAGAGATCCAGCAGCACGAGGTCCGGTGGCGTCCCCTCGATGGCGGCGAGCGCCTCGGCCGCGCTGTGCGCCTCGCCGCGCACCTCGAATCCGGGCACCTGGCCCACGAAGCCGGCGTGCACCGCCGCGACCCGGAAGTCGTCGTCCACCACGAGCACGGAGATGAGCGGCTGTGCCGCCGCCGACTCGGTCATCGCTCCTCCTCCTGCACCGGCGCGACGGCACGGGGCAGCACGACGGTGAACACGGCGCCCGGGCCGGCCGACACCGACACGGTGCCGCCGGCCTGCACCGCGGCGGCGTGCACGAGTGCGAGGCCGATGCCGCTGTGCCCGGCGAGGTCTCCCGCCTTGGTGGTGTAGCCGGTCTCGAACAGGTGCGGGAGCGCAGCACCGTCGACGCCCGGCCCGCTGTCGGCGACGCGGACGGTCACGGCATCCGCTCCCTCCACGATGCTCAGCTCGACCCGGCGCGGCGGTCGCGTCGCGGCGACCGCGTCGAACGCATTGTCCACCAGGTTCCCGACGATCGTGGTCAGGGCCTGCACGCGATCCGGCGCCTCGCCCAGCATCGTGTCCGGCGAGACGCGCAGGTCGATGCCGCGCTCCCCCGCCTCCGCGGCCTTGCCCAGCAGCAGCCCGATGAGCTGCGGGGCGGCGATGTGGGCGCGCAGCGTCTCGTCGAGGTCGGCGCTCGTGCCGCGGATCTCGTGCACGTAGCTGAGCGCCTCCGGCAGCCGTCCGAGTTCGAGCAGCCCGGCGATCGCGTGCATGCGGTTGGCGAACTCGTGCTGCTGCGCGCGCAGGGACTCGGTCAGCGTCCGGGTGCCGGTCAGCTCGCTCGCCAGGGCCTCCACCTCGGTACGGTCGCGGAGGGTGACCACGGCCCCGTGCGGCCGGCCGTTGAGCACCACGGGCATGCGGTTGACGACGAGGCGGAAGTCGTCGGTCACGATGATCTCGTCCTCGACGCCGCCGGCATCCGTCAGCGCGTCGCGGACGCGTCCGGGCGGCAGCACATCCTCGAGCCGGCCGTGCAGCGGGGCCGCGGACAGCCGCAGCAGGCGGCGGGCCTCGTCGTTGATCACCGAGATCCGGCCGTCGGGGTCGATCGCGATGACCCCTTCGCGGATGCCGTGCAGCGTCGCCTCCCGCTCCTGCAGGAGGCGGGCGATCTCGTCCAGCTCCAGTCCGAACGTGCGGCGCTTCATGCGCCGCGCCAGCAGCCAGGAGGCGAGTGCGCCGAGACCGAGCGCGAGGACGAACCACACTCCGTAGGCGGGCAGCTGACCGACCAGTTCGCTGGAGACCGAGCTCTCCCGCAGTCCGACCGAGATCTCGCCCGCCATGGCGCCCTCCGGCGCGTACAGCGGCACGCGCGCGTTCGCGCTGACGCCTGTCGACCCGGGATCCACGCGCAGATGCACCCTGCCGTCGACGGTGACGACGGGTTCGCTGACCTTCTTGCCGATGAGCGTGGGATCCGGATGCGTGTGCCGCACCCGGTCCATCCCGATCACGACGACGTACGACGCGCCCGTGCTGCGCACTGTCGAGGCGGCGAGCGCCTGCATCGACGCATCGCAGGCGTCGCTCACGGGCGTGGACGCCATGCAGGACCGCACCGTGGGGATCTGCGCGAAGGTCTCCGCGATGACGGCGGCACGCGCCTGGTAGTCGTGGTCGAGGTTCGCCCGTGCCGCCTGCGTGAACAGCACGAACCCCACCGCCATGGAGGCGGTGAGGATCGCCAGCTGGGCCAGAAAGATCTGGGTGCTGATCTTGCGGAAACGAACGGGCATCCGCCTGATTGTCGGCATTTCGGGCGCCGAATGCAAGGTGCGCAAAACGTGCAGAAGCGTCGGAAACGCGCACAAAACGGGAATGGCGCGCAAGCGCGCGCCGCCCGCATCGCCCTGCCTACAGTCGAATCCACCGAACGCTGAAGACAGAGAGGTCTGGCCATGGACGTCGCAGTCCCCCATACATCCAGCCGCGCACCCGGCGCGGAGGATGCCGCCCGCATCGAGATCATCGGGCTCACCAAACGATTCCTCACCCGCACGGGCGAGCCGTTCACCGCCATCTCGGACGTGAACCTCACCATCGAGCCCGGCCAGTTCTGCGCCATCGTCGGGCCGACCGGATGCGGCAAGTCGACCACGCTCGGACAGGTCTCCGGGCTCGACAAGCCCAGTGCCGGACGGGTGCTCGTCGGCGGCCAGCCGGTGAGCGGCATCACGTCCGGCGTCAGCTACATGTTCCAGGGCGACTCGCTGTTCCCGTGGAAGACGGTGCTGGCGAACGTGATGACCGGTCCGGTGCTGACCGGCACGTCCAAGAAGGATGCCACCGAGCTGGCGCGTGACTGGCTGCGCCGCGTCGGCCTCGGCGGCTTCGAGGACCGCTACCCCCACCAGCTGTCCGGCGGCATGCGCAAGCGCGTCGCGATGGCGGCCGCGCTCATCAACAACCCGCGGATCCTGCTCATGGACGAGCCCTTCGGCGCGCTCGACGTGCAGACGAAGGCCATCATGCAGAGCGAACTGCTGCAGCTGTGGGAGCAGCTGCGCCCGTCCGTGCTGTTCATCACCCACGACCTCGACGAGGCCGTGGCTCTCGCGGACCGCGTGGCGATCATGACGTCGAGCCCCGGCTCGGTGAAGGACGTGTTCGACATCGACCTGCCCCGCCCGCGCGGCAACGTTCAGGACCTGCGGCACGACAAGCGCTTCGTCGAGCTGCAGTCCCAGATCTGGGAGTCGCTGCGCGACGAAGTCACCCGCGCCTACAGCCGGACGGCGGTGGCAGCATGAGCACCGCGACCTCGACTCCCCCGAAGACGGACATCATGGGACAGTACGGCTACGCCGCGGACGACCCGCGGAACTTCTTCCGCCCCGAGACCGAGGCGGAGCTCCAGGCCAAGGGCCGCCGGCAGCGCGCCAACCGCACCCGCTGGGTGTGGACCGGCCGCGTGCTGGTCTTCGTGGCCTTCTTCGGCGGGTGGCAGCTGCTCACCTCGATCAAGCTCCCGCACGCGAAGTACGCGATCGTCGACCCGTTCTTCTTCGGACAGCCGACCGGCATCTGGGACAGCCTCGTGAAGCTGTTCACGCAGGGCACCGCGTTCGGGTCCATCTGGGCGAACCTGTGGGTCACCGTGCAGGAGGCCCTGCTCGGCTTCGCCCTCGGCACCGTGCTCGGCATGATCGTCGGCATCCTGCTCGGCAGCAACGCCTACCTCGCCGACGTTGCCGGACCCTACATCAAGGTCGCCAACGCGATCCCGCGCATCGTGCTCGGCGCGATCTTCATCGTCGCCTTCGGCCTGGGCATGCCGTCGAAGATCTTCCTGGCGGCGGTGCTGGTGTTCTTCGCCGTGTTCTTCAACGCGTTCCAGGGCGTGCGCGAGGTCAACCCCGATCTCATCTCGAACGTGCGCGTGCTGGGGGCATCCCCCTTGCAGGTCGCCCGCCACGTGACGATCCCCTCGGCGATGACGTGGATCATCGCGAGCCTTCACACCGCGTTCGGCTTCGCCATCATCGGCGCGCTCGTCGGCGAGGTGCTGGGCGCGACGAGCGGCATCGGCCTCATCATCAGCCAGGCGCAGGGCAACTTCGACCCCGACACCGTCTGGGCCTGCATGATCCTCATCGCAGCCTTCACCCTCATCTGCGAGTACGTCATCACCCTGCTCGAAGGCCGTCTGCTGCGCTGGCGTCCGCCGTCGCGCACCTCCGCGGCATCCATCTGACGTCCGTCGCGGCCACCCGAACCCCTCACCAAGGAACCGCCGAGATCCCTCGGCACATCGAAAGGAACCCTCATGAACAAGCGCCTCCTGGGCGTCGTCGCGGTCGGAGCATTGGCGCTCGGACTCGCGGCCTGCAGCAGCACCGGCGGAGCGACCGCCGGCAGCACCTCCGGCACGTCCGCCGACAAGAGCATGCCCACCGTCTCGATCATGGTCGGCGGCATCGACAAGCAGATCTACCTGCCCTACCAGCTCGCGCAGAGCCTCGGCTTCTACAAGAAGTACGGCGTGAACGTCGTGCTGTCCACCGAGCAGAACGGCGGCGTGGGCGCTGAGGATGCCATGGCCTCCGGCCAGGTCGACTTCGCCGGCGCCTGGTACATCCACACGTTCGACTTCCAGAGCAAGGGCAAGGACGTCATCAACGTCGTGCAGCTGTCCGGAGCCCCCGGCGAGCGCGAGATGTGCAGCGCGAAGGCGAACGTGCACTCGGGCGCCGACTTCAAGGGCAAGAACATGGGCGTCACCGACCTCGGCTCGGGCACCGATGAGCTCACCCAGTTCATCGCCCACCAGGCCGGCGTCGCGCACACGCAGTACCACACCGTCGCCGTCGGCGCCGGGACCACTGCCATCGCCGCGCTGCGGCAGGGCACCGCGGACTGCGTGATGACCACGCAGCCCACCGTCGGCGCCCTGACCAGCCAGGGAATCGCCACGTCGGCGATCGACCTCGCCACGACGGCGGGCGCCACCAAGGCGCTCGGAGGCGCGTGGCCGGCCGCGGGCCTGCTCGGCCGCGCGGACTGGGTGGCCGCCCACAAGGACGCCACGCAGAAGGTCGTGACCGCGCTCGTCGCCACGATGCACTGGATCGCGACGCACTCCGCCGCGGACATCGCGAACAAGCTGCCGCAGCAGTTCGTGCAGAACGCGACGATCTCGAAGGCGCAGTACATCGCCGGTCTCAGCACCGACAAGGGCCAGTTCCTGCCCGACGGCATCATGCCCGCCGGTGGCCCGAAGACGATCGCCGCGATGGAGAAGGCGCTCGGCACCGACATCTCCAGCGTGAAGATCTCGGGCACCTTCACCCAGAGCTACGCCGAGGCAGCCAACAAGCAGCTCGGCACGACCGTCACCACCCCCGCCGCAGGCGCGGACGGCTGATCCAGGCTCTCCCCGGGAACGGGTCGTGCGTCTTCGGACGCGCGGCCCGTTCCGTCTTTCGTGCTTCCCGGCGGAGGCGCGCGCCTCAGGTGCGCTGCGCGAACGCCGACTCGTACAGGCACACCGAGGCGGCCGTGGCGAGGTTCAGCGACTCCGCCCGTCCGTAGATGGGCAGGCGCAGGGCCGTGTCCGCCATCGCGAGGGCCTCATCGGCGAGGCCCCGCGCCTCGTTGCCGAACAGCCACGCGGTCGGCAGCGCCAGCTGCCCGGCGGCTCGAGCCTCGAGCAGGTCGTCGCCCTTCACGTCCGCCGCCACGACGCGCAGCCCCGCCGCCCGTGCGGCGGCCGCGACATCCGCCAGCTCGCCGCCGACGGTGATGGGCACGTGGAACAGCGACCCGGTGGTGGCGCGGACGACCTTGGGGTTGTACGGGTCGACGGTGCGGCCGGTGAGGACGACGGCATCCGCCCCCGCCGCGTCGGCGGCGCGGATGATGGTGCCGAGGTTGCCCGGATCGCGCACCTCTTCGCAGATGGCGATGAGGGCCGGGGATGCCGCGAACACGTCGCGCAGCCGCGACGGGAACTGCCGTGCCACCGCCACGATCCCCTGGGGCGTGACGGTGTCGGCCATGGCGTCCAGCACCTGCTCGGTCGCGAACACGACCTCGACGTCCCGTTCGGCCGCCGCAGCCCGCAGATCGGCATGGCGCTCCAGCGCGGTCGGGGTGGCGAACAGCTCGACGAGCGCCTCGGGGCGGTAGACGAGCGCCTCGCGGACCGCCTGAGGCCCCTCCAGCAGGAACAGCCCCGTCTCGGCGCGAGCCGTGCGCTTGGTCAGCTTCGCGACGGTGCGGACGCGCGCGGACCGCGGATTCTCGAGCACGCGTTCAGTCTAGGGGCCCGCCCAGCGGCCCGCGGAATGCGAACCGGGCGCCCTCCCGAGGGAGGACGCCCGGTCTGCGTGGTGGGTGCCTTACGCGGTCGCCTTGGGGGCGTTCACGTCCGAGGGCAGCGCCTTCTTGGCCGTCTCGACGAGCGAGGCGAACGCCGCGGGCTCGTTGACCGCGAGCTCGGCGAGCATGCGACGGTCCACCTGGACGCCCGCGAGGCCGAGGCCCTGCATGAAGCGGTTGTACGTGAGGCCGTTCTGGCGGCTCGCAGCGTTGATGCGCTGGATCCAGAGGCGACGGAAGTCGCCCTTGCGCTTGCGACGGTCGCGGTACGCGTAGACGAGCGAGTGGGTGACCTGCTCCTTCGCCTTGCGGTAGAGACGCGAACGCTGACCCCGGTAACCCGAGGCGCGCTCGAGGATGACGCGACGCTTCTTGTGGGCGTTGACCGCCCGCTTGACCCTAGCCATTTTCCGTTCCTATTCCTTCTGCGTCGGTCCGCCTCAGCGGCCGAGGAGCCTCTTGACGTTCTTCGCGTCGGCGCCCGAGATGACCTCGTCCTGGTTCAGGCGACGGGTGCGCTTGCTCGGCTTCACCTCGAGGTGGTGGCGCATGCCCGACTGCTGCTTCATGATCTTCCCGCTGCCGGTGACCTTGAAGCGCTTCTTGGCGCTCGAGTTCGTCTTCTGCTTCGGCATTTCTCTTCCTTCGTTCTGCATCCCGCGAAACGGGAGTCACAGTCCCCCGCGGCGCGGGGGGAGCTCATTCGGCCGAGTCGGAGGCCTCGGCGGCATCCCCGGCGGGGGCACCGCTACGCGCCTGGCGCGCCGCCTCTTTGTTCGCCGCACGGGCGGCGTTCTGCTCGGTCTTCACTTCGGATTTGTTCTTGTGCGGTGCGACCACCATCACCATGTTGCGGCCGTCGATCGTGGGGTTCGATTCGACCGTGCCGAACTCGGCGACGTCTTCGGCGAACTTCTTCAGCAGACGCACGCCCTGCTCGGGACGGGACTGCTCGCGACCGCGGAACAGGATCATCGCCTTGACCTTGTCACCCGACTGCAGGAAGCCCTCGGCACGCTTGAGCTTGGTCGTGTAGTCGTGCGCCTCGATCTTCAGGCGGAACCGCACCTCTTTGAGCACGGTGTTGGCCTGGTTGCGACGAGCTTCCTTGGCCTTCTGCGCGGCCTCGTACTTGAACTTGCCGTAGTCCATGATCTTGACCACGGGCGGCTTCGAGTTGGGGGCGACCTCGACCAGGTCGAGATCTGCTTCCTGCGCCAGGCGCTGTGCAACCTGAATGCTCACGACGCCCACCTGCTCGCCGTTCGGGCCGACGAGTCGGACCTCAGGCACGCGGATGCGCTCGTTGGTGCGGGGATCGCTGATTGCGGAACTCCTTCGTGTGGGTGGCGGCCACCGCGACACGGGTGCCGCGGGCGGAAAGGAGACGCATTCCCACCCAGGCGGCACGTTGAGCACCGGCTCTGCACCCGAGGCCGTGACGGCCGCGACCGTTCCGACGAACGGCGGGGTGCTGGTGACCCGGTAGCCTGGAACGGCAAGCGCGGGTGGGATGTGATCCTCTTTCGGTCCGAGGCAGGATGCCTCAGAGCCCGCCACAGTCTATCAGAGAGTGACCCGTGACGACGATTCCGCAGCCGGATGCCGCCCACGACGACGCCGAGCGTCTCGAGCGCTGGGAGGAGCAGGAGCGTCAATCCGCGGCTGCGACCCGCGACATCGCCGACGTCCCCGCCGTCGAGATCATCACCACGGCGGCCGTGCACCTGATGAGCGCGGCCGCCGTGAAGGTGGGCCTGGCCGACGACCCGGCATCCCAGCTCGACCTCGACGAGGCCCGCAAGCTCATCAACGCCCTCGCCGGTCTCATCACGGCGGGCGCCCCCGAGATCAGCGACATGCACGCCCGGTCGCTGCGCGACGGCCTGCGGTCGCTGCAGCTGGCCTTCCGCGAGGCGTCCACGGTGCCGGATGCCGTGGGTCAGGGTCCCGGCGAGAAGTGGACCGGCGCCGTCACCTGACGGCGGCGGCTCAGGTGCCGCGCACCAGCCGGACGGTCAGGGAGTCGACGAGCACCGCGATGCGCTCGTCGGCCGCCCAGCGCTTGGCGAGCCGGGCCAGAACGGCGTCGAGCTCGGCCTGGTCGAGACCGGCCATGAGGGTCAGGATCACCACCAGCTCCGGGCCGCGCATGCGCGCCTCCGGGTCGCCGGCGGCGACGGCCACGTCGATGACCGCGAGTTCGGCGGCCACGCTCTCGTTCAGGCCCGCGACGACCTCCGGTGAGAGGAAGCTCGGCTCCCACGGAATCCCCTGACCGATCGCCCACACGGCGGGCCGGCGCACGATGAACTCGGTGTCGGACGCGGGATCGATCACGATCAGGTCGGTGTCGTCGTCCGCGGCCGCGAGCGCCGTGCGCACGCCGTCCGCCGGCACCGGCCGCGCCGAGGCATCCCATGCGGTCATGGTCTGCACCGACGTGAACACCGGCAGCACCCGGCGCCCGTCGGGAGCGGCGACCGTGACGATCGACAGCTCCTGGGTCTTGTCGACGGCGAGTCCGGTGGGGCCCACACCCTCGTCGCCCTTCTCGGCGATGAGCGGGATCAGCAGCCGTGCGGTGCGATACGCCTCGATGACGGCGACCTGGTCGCCGCTGCCGGCGCGGAACGCGGTCAGCGCGGCCAGCAGCGCCGGGTCGGCCGAGCCGTCGTCGCCGGCGAACGGACTCTGCCGGAAGCTGCGACCCGCCCACGGCTGGCCGGCGGAATCCGCCGCGCCGCCGTCGTGCGGCTCCGCGTCGGGCCCGTCAGCGGGATGCGACATCCAGTGCCTCGGACAGCGTGAACGCGCCCGCGTACAGGGCCTTGCCGACGATCGCGCCCTCGACGCCGAGTGGCACGAGCTCGCGCAGCGCTCGGATGTCGTCGAGGCTCGAGATGCCGCCGGATGCGACCACGGGCTTCGGGGTGCGGCGGGTCATCTCGCGCAGCAATTCCAGGTTCGGGCCCTTCAACGTGCCGTCCTTGGTGACGTCGGTGACGACGTAGCGGCTGCAGCCGGCATCCTCGAGGCGCGCGAGCACCTCCCACAGGTCGCCGCCGTCGCGCGTCCAGCCGCGGGCCGCGAGCGTCGTGCCGCGCACGTCGAGGCCGACCGCGATCGCGTCGCCGAAGCGTCCGATCGCGTCGGCGGCCCACTCCGGGTTCTCCAGCGCCGCGGTGCCCAGGTTGACGCGGGTCGCGCCGGACTCGAGCGCCGACTCCAGCGACGCGTCGTCGCGGATGCCGCCGGACAGCTCGATCTTCACGCCCTCGACGTGGGCGATCACGCGGCGCAGCACGTCGCGGTTGCTGCCGCGCCCGAAGGCGGCGTCGAGGTCGACGAGGTGGATCCACTGCGCGCCCTGCGCGGCCCACTCGGCGGCGGCGTCGACCGGGTCGCCGTAGCTCGTCTCGCTGCCGGCCTCCCCCTGGGTCAGGCGAACGGCCTGGCCGTCGGCGACGTCGACGGCGGGCAGCAGCTCGAGTTCGGGCGTGAGGGCGAAGTCGGTCATGGGGTCCTCGACGGAGTGGGGGGATGCATGAGACGGGCCGAACGGCCCCGGGTCACAGGCTAGCCGCGGTGAGGGTGCCGATCCAATTGGCCAGCAGCCGGATGCCGGCCCCGCCGGACTTCTCGGGGTGGAACTGGGTCGCCGACAGAGGGCCGTTCTCGACGGCGGCGAGGAACGGCGTGCCGTAGTCGCACCAGGTCAGGGTCGCCGGCGGGAACGGGTCCTGCACCTCGAGCTGCCAGCTCTGCGCGCCGAACGAGTGCACGAAGTAGAACCGCTCGCCTTCGAGACCGGCGAACAGACGCGAGCCCGCATCCGGGCGCACCGTGTTCCAGCCCATGTGCGGCAGCACCGGGGCGTCGAGTTCGGTCACGACGCCCGGCCATTCCCCCAGGCCCGCGGTGTCGACGCCGCGCTCCACGCCGCGTTCGAACAGCACCTGCATGCCGACGCAGATGCCGAGCACCGCACGTCCTCCGGCCAGACGCCGGTCGATGAGCTCGTCGGCGCGCGCGGCGCGCAGCGCGTCCATCACGGCCTGGAATGCGCCCACGCCGGGCACCACGAGGCCGTCCGCGTCCTGGATCAGCCCGCGGTCGGAGGTCAGCCGCGCATCGGCGCCGGCCGCCTCGAGGGCCTTGACGGCCGAGTGGACGTTGCCGGATCCGTAGTCGAGCACGGCGACGAGGGGCGCCTGGCTCACAGAGCGCCCTTGGTGCTGGGGATGCCGGCCACGAGCGGGTCGAGCGCTTTGGCCTGCCGGAACGCGCGTGCGAACGCCTTGAACTCCGCCTCGGCGATGTGGTGCGGGTCACGGCCGGAGACCAGGCGCACGTGGACGGTCAGCCCGGCGTTGAACGTCAGCGCCTCGAACGCGTGGCGCACCATCGAGCCGGTGAAGTGGCCGCCGATGAGGTGGTACTCGAAGCCGGCGGGTTCGCCCTCGTGCACGAGGTAGGGGCGTCCGCTGATGTCGACGACGGCCTGGGCGAGCGCCTCGTCGAGCGGCACCAGGGCGTCGCCGTACCGCGAGATGCCCGCCTTGTCTCCGAGGGCCTGCCGGATCGCCGTGCCGAGCACGATCGACACGTCTTCGACCGTGTGGTGCGCGTCGATGTCGGTGTCGCCGGAGGCGCGCACGGTGAGGTTGGTCAGCGAGTGCTTCGCGAAGGCATTGAGCATGTGGTCGAAGAACGGCACGCTCGTGTCGATGTGCGCGGTGCCGTCGCCGTCGAGGTCGATCTCGAGCTCGACGGTGGACTCGCTCGTGACGCGCCGCGCGGACGCGGTGCGGTGCTCGCGGGCAGGAGAGGTCATGAGGCCGATTCTATCGAGGCCAGTGCGTCGAGGAACGCCGTGGTCTCGTCCTCGGTGCCCGCCGTGACGCGCAGGCTGTGCGGCAGTCCGATGTCGCGGATCAGGATGCCTCGGTCGTACAGCGCCTGCCAGGTCGCGGCCGGGTCGTCGACGCCGGAGAACAGCACGAAGTTCGTCCAGCTCTCGTAGGCGTGGAAGCCGAGCGCCTCGACCGTCGCCGAGATGCGGTCGCGCTGCGCGACGATGTCGTCGACCATGCGCAGCATCGTCGGCGCGTGCCGCAGGGCCGCCGACGCGGCCGCCTGCGTGAGCGCGCTCAGGTGGTACGGCAGCCGCACGAGGCGCAGCGCATCGATGATCGCGGGGTCTGCGGCGAGGTAGCCCACCCGCGCTCCGGCGAAAGCGAAGGCCTTGCTCATCGTGCGCGAGACGACCATGCGCTGCCGGTCGGGCAGCAGCGTCAGCGCGGAGCGCTCCTCGTGCGGCGCGAACTCCCAGTACGCCTCGTCGACGATGACGATGCCGTCGGTGGCGTCATAGACGGCCTCGATCACGTCGATCGGCAGCGGTGTGCCGGTCGGGTTGTTCGGCGAGCACAGGAACACGACGTCCGGGGACGCCGCGGCGACCTGCTCCGCGGCGGACTCCGCGTCGATGACGAAGTCGTGCCCGCGGGTGCCGGCGACCCACTCGGCCCCGGTGGCCCGGGTGAGGAGCGGATACATGGAGTAGGTGGGCGCGAACCCGAACGCGGTGCGGCCCGGGCCTGCGAAAGCCTGCAGCACGTGCTGCAGCACCTCGTTCGACCCGTTCGCCGCCCAGATCCCGTCGGCCGCCAGGCCGTGGCCGAGATACTCCGCGAAGCCTTCGCGGAGGGCGAGGAACTCGCGGTCCGGGTACCGGTTCACGTCGCGCAGGGCCCGGGCGATCGAGTCGAGGATGTCGTCGGCGACGTCTTCGGGCACCGGATGCGTGTTCTCGTTCACGTTCAGCGCGACCGGCAGCGGCGCCTGCGGCGCCCCATAGGGCTTCAGCCCGCGCAGGTCGTCTCTCAGTGGCAGGTCTTCCAGTCGCAGGCTCACCCCATCAATCGTAGGGCCGTCACTTCCGGGTGTATTGCGTGGGGATCGCGATGCGCTGTCCGGGCGTGAGCGTCACCTGGTCGAGGGCGTTGAGCCGCACGATCGCGTCGACCACGTCGCGCGGATCGGAGTGCGGCGCGACCTGCTGCGCGATGCCCCACAGGGTGTCGCCGGTGTGCGCGGTCACGGTCTCGAAGTGCACGTTCGCGTCCGCGGAGCGCGAGGCGAGGGCGGCGCCGCCGCCGAGGATCGCCGCCGTGAGGACGGCGGCCGCGGGAAGCGCCGCGAGAGCCGCCAGCACGCGGCGTCCGCGCACGGTCAGTCGGAGCCGCGTGTGCACGGCCGGGGCGATGTCGATGGTGCTCATGTGCTCTTCCTCCTCGTCGGAAGCAGACTCGCAATCCCGTTCAGTCACTGCGTTCCTCAGGATGAGGCGCGTGGCCGACCATGTTGCGAAGTTCTCTTCCGAATCTAGTTTCGATTCTGTAGGATGTCAATACCCGGTCGATTTCGGATGCCTGCGACGGGCGACACGCGACGCGCCTCCCGCCGGCAGCATCCGCAACCGGATACCGTTTCGATGCGGGGATCAAAGCACCCACCTCCGACATTCGAAGGCCGACCGGCGCGACACGACAGACGAACAGGAGCTCGCGATGAGCGATGAACCCACTACCCCGGCCGACGATGCGGCCCCGGGATCCCCCGCCCCCAAGCGGCAGACCCGTCGGCGCAAGAGCCTCAGCGACAAGCAGATGGCGATCCTCGAGGTGATCCAGCAGTCCATCTCGCGCTACGGCTACCCGCCGAGCATGCGCGAGATCGGCGACGCGGTCGGCCTCAAGTCCCTGTCCAGCGTCACCCACCAGCTCAACCAGCTCGAGCTCAGCGGGTATCTGCGCCGCGACGCCGGCAAGACACGCGCCCTCGAGGTGCTGATCGACATCCCGAGCGCCGCGACCGAGAGCCCGGCCGACGCCGCTCCGTTGATGGGCGACGCCGCCCTGGTGCCGCTCGTGGGCCAGATCGCCGCGGGCGTGCCGATCACCGCCGAGCAGCAGGTGGAGGAGATCTTCCCGCTCCCCCGGCGCCTCGTCGGCAAGGGCGACCTGTTCATGCTCAAGGTGCAGGGCGAGTCGATGATCGACGCGGCCATCTGCCACGGCGACTGGGTCGTCGTGCGGTCGCAGTCCGACGCCGAGAACGGCGACATCGTCGCGGCGATGCTCGACGGCGAGGCGACGGTCAAGACCTTCCGCCAGCGCGACGGCCACACCTGGCTGCTGCCGCGCAACTCCGCGTTCGAACCGATCCTCGGCGACGACGCGGTCGTGCTCGGCAGGGTCGTGGCGGTGCTGCGCGCCGTCTGACCCGGTCTAGCGGCGCGCCGGCAGCAGACCGGCGGCGGCCAGCACGTCCAGCACGAGCCGATGGTTGTTGAAGGCGCACAGGTGCACCCCCGGCGCACCGCCGGCGATGACCTCGCGCACGAGGTTTGCCGCGTGGGCGACGCCGACGGCGCGCTGCCCCTCCGGCGTCGGTTCGACGTCCAGCGCGACGGCGAGCTCACCGGGAAGCTGCTCGCCCGACAGCTCGAGCATGCGCTGCAGCCGTTTCGGCGATGTGGCCGGCATCAGGCCCGGCAGGATCGGGATGGTCACGCCCGCCTCGCGCGAGCGCTCCACGAACGACAGATAGTCGTCCGCGTAGAAGAACAACTGCGTGATCGCGAGCGTCGCACCGGCCGCCTGCTTCGCGAGCAGCGCGTCGATGTGTTCACGGGGATAGCGCGCCCGCGGGTGTCCGTTCACGAACGCGGCCACGGCGATCTGGACGTCATGCGGCGCGACCACCCGCGCCGCCTGCGGCAGGCCCGGCACAGGCGCCTCTCCGTACGGCATCCGCTCGGCCTGGACCCGGTCGATGAGCTGGGCGAGCTCGGCCGCGCTGCGGATGTCGCCGAGGAAGTCGTCTCCCTCGGTCATCCCCTCGGGCGGGTCCCCGCGCAACGCGAGGAAGCGGGTGATGCCGGCATCCAGGAACTCGCGGATGAGGGTCGTCGCCTCCGGGTATGCCGTGCCGACGCAGGTGAGATGCGCCATCGTTTCGACATCCGTGGTGTCGAGGATGTGTCGCAGCAGAGCCAGAGATCCGCTGCGCGTCGAGCCGCCTGCCCCGTAGGTCACCGAGATGAAGGCGGGATCGATGGCGGCGAGCTGCCTCACCGTCTCGTGCAGGGCGGGGATGCCGGCATCCGTGCGCGCCGGATACAGCTCGAACGACACCGGCACTGCGTCGGTGGAGGACATGCGGACCTCGCTTCGGGAGCGGACGGACAAGAACGACGACGCCCGGACGGGCGTACGGCGCGGATGCCGGGCTCGGCGGTCGCGATGTCGGGCCCGCCGACGACGGCCGGAACCCGATATCACCAGGGTACGCGAGGGGTCTGCGCGGATGACGCTGCATGACACCGCGTAGCGTGGAGAGCATGCCCGAAACCCTCCCCTACGGCTCCTGGCCGTCCCCGATCACGGCCGCGCAGGCGGCGGCCGCCGCCCCGCGACTGGACGGCGCGCGCTTCGTGGGGGACGACGTCTGGTGGGGACAGGGGCTGCCCGCGGAGGGCGGCCGCACGGCCGTGCTGCGCCTCGCCGACGGAACGCCGCAGGTCGTGCTGCCGGCGCCGTGGGATGCGCGCTCCCGCGTGCACGAGTACGGCGGCGGCGGCTGGACCGCCACCGAGGACGGCGACCTGGTCTTCGTGGAGAAGACCGATCAGCGCGTGTGGCGGCTCACGCCCGGGCAGCAGCCGCAGCCGCTCACGCCGGCCGATCTCGGCATGCGCTTCGGCGACCTGCAGGTGGTCGGCGACGAGGCGTGGGCCGTGCGCGAGACGCACGTTCCCGGCCGGGCGGTGCCGCCGCGCGACATCGTGGCAGTGCCCCTCGACGGGTCCGCGGCGGACGAGGCGGCCCGCATCCGCCGCGTCGTCGCCGGCAGCGACTTCGTCGCCTACCCGCGCGTGTCCCCGGACGGCACCCGTCTCGCGTGGATCGCGTGGGACCACCCACACATGCCGTGGGATGCCACCGAGCTGCGCCTGGGCGCCCTCGTCGACGGCCGCGTCGACGCCTGGCAGACCCTCGCGGGCGGCACGGCAGAATCCCTGCTGCAGCCGGAGTGGACGGATGCCGGCTCCCTCACCTTCCTCTCCGACCGCACCGGCTGGTGGAACCTGAACCGGTGGGCGGACGGCGAGACGCGGCCGCTCGCGCCGGCGGAGGCGGAGACCGGCGGCCCACTGTGGAACCTCGGCCTGCGCTGGTACCTCCCCTTCGCGGACGGGCGCATCCTCGCCGTCCGCACCGACGGGTCCGACCGCCTGGTGCTGCTGGATCCGTCGGCCGGCACGCTCCGCGAGCTCGCCTCGGATGCCACCTCCCGGCTGCTGCTGGACGACGTGCGCGGCAGCCGGGTGCTGTTGCGCGGTGCCGGCGCGCGCAGCTTCGGCGCACTGTGGCTGCTCGACGTCGACGATACCGACCCCCGGCCGCAGCCCCTCACGGGCGGGGACGGCGGCGTGGACGCCGCGTGGCTCGCCGTGCCGCGTGCCCTCGAGGTGGACGGCCCGCACGGCCCGGTGCACGCATTCGCCTACGCGCCCACGAATCCGCACGCGCAGGCGCCCGAAGCGGAGCGCCCACCGTACCTCGTGCTGGCACACGGCGGCCCCACCGCGAGCGCGTCGGGCGGGGCATCCCTGGACGTCGCCTACTTCACGAGCCGGGGCATCGGCGTGCTCGACGTGGACTACGGCGGCTCGACCGGCTACGGCCGCGGCTACCGGGAGCGGCTGGTCGGCCAGTGGGGCGTCGTGGATCGCGACGACGTCATCGCGGCGGCAACCGGACTCGCCGAGCAGGGCCTCGCCGACGGCACGCGCCTCGCGATCAAGGGCGGGTCCGCGGGCGGCTGGACGGTGCTGTGCGCGCTGACCGCGTCCGACCGGTTCGCCGCGGGGATCAGCCGGTACGGCGTCGCGGACCTGCGGGCGCTCGCGGCGGACACCCACGACTTCGAGGCGCGCTACGTCGACGGGCTCGTCGGCCCGCTGCCGGAGGCGGAGGCGCTGTACCTCGAGCGGTCGCCGCTGTCGCACCTGGACCGCTTCACGACGCCCATGCTCCTGGAGCAGGGACTGGACGACGCGGTCGTGCCGCCGTCGCAGTCCGAGGCGGTGCGGGATGCCCTTTGCGCCAAGGGGATCGCGCACGCCTACCTGGCGTTCGAGGGCGAGGGGCACGGGTTCCGCCGCGCGGAGACCATCGTGCGCACCCTGGAGGCGGAGTACGCGTTCCTCGGCGCGGTACTGGGGTTCGAGACGCCCGGCGTGCCGGGGATCGCGCTCAGCTGACCGCGCCGCCGCGACTCAGGCGACGGTGAACGGCCCCAGCCGGGCGGCGAGCCGCTCCCCCACGAACGCGTGCAGCTCGGTGCCGTCCGGCCCGTGCTCGAGTGAGATCACGTGACCGGCCTCGTGCACCGCCGCGATCAGGTCGCCGCGCTCATACGGCACGACGGCGCGCAGCTCGACGGCGGGCATCGGCAGCGCCGCCTCGATCGCGGCGCGCAGCTCGGCGACCCCTTCGCCGGTGCGCGACGAGGCGAAGAAGGCACCGGGCTCCAGACCGCGCAAGACGAGCCGGGTGTCGTCGTCGACGAGATCCGCCTTGTTGAACACGACGAGCTCCCGGATGCCGCGTGCGCCGATCTCGCCGAGCACGTCGCGCACGGTCTTCAGCTGACCGGCCGGATCGGGGTGCGCGGCATCCACGACGTGCACGATGATGTCGGCGTCCCCCACCTCCTCCAGGGTCGACCGGAACGCCTCGACGAGCTGGTGCGGGAGGTTCCGCACGAAGCCGACGGTGTCGGCGAGCGTGTAGATGCGGCCGTCGGCGGCCTCGACCCGGCGGACGGTCGCATCCAGCGTCGCGAACAGGGCGTTCTCGACGAGCACCCCGGCATGCGTGATCCGGTTCAGCAGGCTCGACTTGCCGGCGTTCGTGTATCCGGCGATCGCCACCGACGGGATCGTGTTGCGCTTGCGCTCGGCGCGCTTGGCGTCGCGCGCGGGCGCGAAGTCCTTGATCTGCCGGCGCAGCATCGCCATGCGCGTGCGGATGCGACGACGGTCCAGTTCGATCTTCGTCTCACCGGGACCGCGCGAGCCCATGCCCGCACCGCCGGCGCCGACCTGGCCACCGGCCTGGCGGCTCATCGAGTCGCCCCAGCCGCGCAGTCGCGGCAGCAGGTACTCGAGCTGGGCGAGCTCGACCTGCGCCTTGCCCTCGCGGCTCTTCGCGTGCTGGCTGAAGATGTCGAGGATGACGGTGGTTCGGTCGATGACCTTCACCTTGACGACGTCCTCGAGCGCGCGCCGCTGGCTCGGGGCGAGCTCCGTGTCGGCGATGACGGTGTCGGCGCCGACGGCGGCGACGATGCCGCGCAGCTCCTCCGCCTTGCCGCGGCCGACGTACGTCGCCGGGTCCGGGTGCGGACGTCGCTGCAGCACGCCGTCGAGCACGACGGCGCCGGCGGTCTCGGCGAGCGCCGCGAGCTCTCGCAGGGAGTTCTCGGCATCCTCCGTCGCGCCCTGCGGGTGCACGCCGACGAGCACGACGTTCTCCAGGCGCAGCTGGCGGTACTCGACCTCGGTGACGTCTTCGAGCTCGGTCGACAGGCCCGCCACGCGGCGCAGCGCGGCACGATCCTCGCGTTCCCACTGGCCGCCGTCGAACGTGCCCGAACCGGTGGCGGTCGCTCGGTCCTGCAGGGCCTGCGCCGGACCGAATCGGTGCACCCCCGCATGTGAATCGGCGTTCTGCAGCACGCGCTCGACGGGATCGGTGGACTCTGCAGGGGGTGTCGGTTCGATCAGAAAGCTCCTTCGATTGCACGCCGCATCCGATGACGTGGCATCCGTAAACTCTAGCCTCACGCGGAGGGGTCGGGGTCCGCTACGCTCACACTTATGCCGAGTGACCACTACTTCACGGCGTCACCGGCCAGTCCTGAGAGCCTGCGGCGCATTCGGGTGCGTCTGCTGGACCGCGACGTCGAGGTGACCACCGCGAGCGGCGTGTTCAGTCCCGATCGTCTGGATGCCGGAACCCAGGTTCTGCTGGCCAACACGCCTGCTCCGCCGCCCGGCGGAGACCTCCTCGACCTCGGCTGCGGCTGGGGACCGATCTCGCTGTGGATGGCGATGGAATCGCCGCATGCCACGGTGTGGGCGGTGGATGTGAACGAGCGCGCCCTGGACCTCGTGCGCCGCAATGCGGACGCACTCGGCCTCGAGAACGTGCGCGCGACGACCCCGGACGCCGTGCCCGCCGACATCGCTCTGCGCGGGATCCGGTCCAACCCGCCCATCCGGGTGGGCAAGAACGAACTGCACTCGATGCTGGAGCACTGGATCCCGCGGCTCGGCGAGCGCAGCGACGGCTGGTTCGTGGTCAAGCGCGACCTCGGCTCGGACTCGCTGCAGCGCTGGCTCGACGCGACGTTCGACGACGGCTACAGCGTGCACCGCGCCGCCACGGCCAAGGGCTATCGCGTGCTGAAGGTGCGCCGGCACGGAACCCCGGCGACCGGCACGGTCCGCACGATCTGACCTGGCGCGTGCGCGCCGGCCGCCCTAGGGTCGAGCCTGTGGACAGCAAGAACCGTCGCGTGCCCATCGAGCCGCAGCGTGTCGACGCCCCGCTCACCTCGTCGGCGGTGCTGCTGACGCTCACCCTCGGCGAGGCTCCGGATGCCGCCGCACGCGTGCGGACCATGCTCGGCGCACTCTCCGACGTGACGAAGAACGTGGCGTTCCGGGACCTCGGCGCAGCCCTGGCCTGCACCGTGGGCATCGGCAGCGACGTGTGGGATGCCGTGACCCGCGCGCCGCGCCCGGCGCAGCTGCATCCGTTCCGTGAGGTGCAGGGCGACGTGCACCGCGCGCCGCGCACGCCCGGGGACATCCTGCTGCACATCCGCGCCGACCGGCGGGATCTCTGCTACGAGCTGGAGCGCCAGCTGCTCGACCTGCTCGGCGACGCGGTCGCGGTGGCCGACGAGACCGTCGGGTTCCGCTACTTCGACGTGCGCGACCTGCTCGGCTTCGTCGACGGCACCGCCAATCCGGTCGGGCCGGGACTGCCGGCTGCGACGATCGTCGGCGACGAGGATGCCGCGGGCGCCGGGGGCAGCTACCTCGTCGTGCAGAAGTACGTGCACGCCCTGGGTGCCTGGCAGCAGCTCACCACCGAGCAGCAGGAGGCGATCCTCGGCCGCACGAAGGCGGACAACGTGGAACTCGACGACGCGGGCGCACCCGACCAGAAGGCGCACAAGACGCTCGCCACGATCACCGACGACGACGGCGTGGAGCACGACATCCTGCGCGACAACATGCCGTTCGGCTCCCCCGGCCGCGGCGAGTTCGGCACTTACTTCATCGGCTACGCGCGGGAGCTGTGGGTGATCGAGCGGATGCTGGAGCGCATGTTCGTCGGCGATCCGCCCGGCAAGCACGACCGTCTGCTGGACTTCTCCACGGCTCTGACCGGCGGGGCGTTCTTCGTTCCGCCGGCGAGCCTGCTCGACGGCTTCGCGGACTGACCGGGCGTCAGGCCAGGGCCACCTCGCCCGAGAAGACGAGCGAGGCCGGACCGGACAGCAGCACGTGGTCCCCGACCATCCGCACGCCGAGCACTCCCCCCGGCACCTCGACCCGCCAATGGTCGGGGGCGGCGGCGCCCGCCCACTCGCGCACGGCCAGCGCGGCCGCTGCGACGCCCGTGCCGCAGCTGAGCGTCTCGCCGACGCCGCGCTCGAAGACGCGCATGCGGATGTGTCCGATGCCGTCGTGCACCAGCGGGTCGGCCGGGACGACGAACTCGACGTTCGCGCCGAGCGGCGGCTCGGGCTGGATGATCGGCTGCACGGTCAGGTCGAGACCGTCGAGCTCGGCGTCCCCGGCGATCGCGACGACGACGTGCGGGTTGCCGACGTCGATGCCCTGTCCGGGGCGGGCCACCGGCAGACCGCGCGCCCGCACCAGCGGCTCGCCGGACGCGATGCGGAAGGCCCCGAGGTCCACTTCGTATCCGAGGTCGCTGCGGGTCATCGTGAGCACGCCGTTGCGGGTGCCGATTCGCATCTCGCCGTCGGCGCCGAGGGTCGCGAGACCGGTGCTCAGCAGGTAGTGCAGGTACACCCGGATGCCGTTGCCGCACATCTCCGCGATGGAGCCGTCGGCGTTGCGGTAGTCCATGAACCACTCGGCGCCCTGCGCCGCGGCATCCGTCCCCACGTCGAGGTGCGCCGAGCGCACGACGCGCAGGATGCCGTCCGCGCCGATGCCGAACCGGCGGTCGCACAGCACGGCGACCTGATCCGCGGTGAGATCGAGCGCCCCGTCCGCGTCGGGCACGATCACGAAGTCGTTGCCGGTGCCGTGACCCTTGGTGAACGAGACGGTGCGCGACATGTCGTTCAGTCTAGAGGTCGTGGATCAGCCGCTTGCCGGTCAGGCCCACGTCGAACCGCTCGTAGTCGAGGGCGTCGTAGAAGCCGAGCGCGCCCTCGTTGTCGCGGCGCACCATCAGCTGCACCTTCGGGCAGCCGAGGGCGAGCAGACGGCGCTCCGCCTCGTCGACGAGCGCGCGCCCGATCCCCTGCCCGCGGTGCGCCGGGTCGCTCGCGAGGTAATACAGCCATCCGCGGTGCCCGTCGTAGCCGGCCATCACCGCGCCGACGACGCCCTTTCCACGGTCGGCCACCAGCAGCAGGTCGGGCCACACGGCGCGGTGCCGCGCGATGTCGCGGTGCGGGTCGTTCCACGGCCGGGTGAGGCCCGCGGACTCCCAGAGCCGGACGACGGCGGACTCGTCGGCCGGGGCGAAGGTGCGGATGACGATCGTCATCGCGTCAGTCTGCCAGGCGTGCGGCGGGCGTACCGGGGTCGACCCAGCGGATGCCGGGGTACCGCCGGAACCACGACACCTGCCGGCGGGCGTAGCGACGGGTCAGCGCCTGCGTCTCGGCGATCGCCTCGGCCTCGGACTTCTCCCGGGCCAGCTGGGCGAGCGCCTGCGCGTAGCCGATGGCCCGCCGCGCGGTGGTCCCCCGCTCGAGGCCCTGCGCGCGCAGGGCCTCGACCTCGGCGAGCAGGCCGTCGGCCCACATCTGCGCGACCCGTGCGTCCAGACGCGGCACCAGCTGCTCGCGCGGCATCTGTACCCCGACGATCCGCGTGGCCGGATGCCACAGCACCGGCTCCTCGGGCAGCGCCGCGCCGTGCGTCGCCTCACCCTGCGCGAGCACCTCCAGGGCGCGCACGATGCGCCGGCCGTTGCGCGGGTCGACCCGGGCCGCCGTGGCGGCATCCTCCTGCTGCAGCCGGGAGTACAGCACGCCGGGGCCGCGGCTCTCGAGCTCCGCTTCGAGGGCCGCGCGCAGCTCGTCGTCGTGCGGCGGGAACCGGAAGTCGTAGACGACGCTCGAGACGTACAGCCCGGATCCGCCGACGAGGACGGCGTCCGCGCCGCGCGCGTGGATCCCGCGGATCGCCGTGCGGGCGGCATCCTGATACCAGGCGACAGCGGCCTCATCGGTGACGTCGAGCACGTCGAAGAGATGGTGCGGGATGCCGCGCCGCTCGCCGACGGGGAGCTTCGCGGTGCCGATGTCCATGCCGCGGTACAGCTGCATGGCGTCGGCGTTGACGACCTCGGCGGGGCGGCCGGCTGCCGTCAGGTGCTCGGCGAGGTCGAGCGACAGCGCGGTCTTGCCGGTGCCGGTCGCCCCGACGATCGCGTACAGCGCCGGAGCCGCGGGGGTTGCCGTCACACGCCGACGCGGAGCGTGGGCAGGCCGAGCGACACCGCACGTCCGCCGGCCGCCGGCGAGACGGTCGGGTCCGGGATGCCGCACGACTCCGCCTGGCTGCGGTCCCACGCGTCGCCGGCGCGTGTGCGTCGGATCCGCAGCGGGGCGCCGCCCTGCGCATCGGCGAGCAGGTGGAACGGGGCGGCGTGGGTCACGACGACCGAGACGACGTCGCCCGGACGCGGCAGATCGGAGCCCGCGGGCACCTCGAAGTGCACGAGCCTGTTGTCCTCGGCGCGGCCGGTGAGGCGGTGGGTGGCGGCATCCTTCTTGCCCTCGCCGGTGGAGACGAGCACCTGCAGCTCACGACCGAGCTGCTTCGTGTTCTCTTCGAGCGAGATGCGCTCCTGCAGGGCGACGAGGCGCTCGTAGCGCTCCTGGACGACGTGCTTCGGCACCTGGTCGGGCATGGTCGCCGCCGGGGTGCCCTCACGGATCGAGTACTGGAAGGTGAAGGCGGCCGAGAAGCGGGCCTGCTCGACGACGCGCAGGGTGTCTTCGAAGTCCTGGTCGGTCTCGCCCGGGAAGCCGACGATGATGTCGGTGGTGATGGCTGCGTTCGGGATCTTCGCGCGCACGCGGTCCAGGATGCCGAGGAACCGCTCGCTGCGGTACGACCGGCGCATGGCCTTGAGGATGCGGTCGCTGCCGGACTGCAGCGGCATGTGCAGCTGCGGCATCACGGCGTCGGTCTCGGCCATCGCGTCGATGACGTCGTCGGTGAAGGCGGCGGGATGCGGGCTCGTGAAGCGGATGCGCTCCAGGCCGTCGATCTCGCCTGCGGCCCGCAGCAGCTTGCCGAACGCCGCGCGGTCGCCGAACTCGACGCCGTAGGAGTTGACGTTCTGGCCGAGCAGCGTCACCTCGAGGGCGCCGTCGTCGACGAGCAGCTTGATCTCGCTCAGGATGTCGCCGGGCCGCCGGTCCTTCTCCTTGCCGCGCAGGCTCGGCACGATGCAGAACGTGCAGGTGTTGTTGCAGCCGACCGAGATGGACACCCAGCCGCTGTAGATGCTGTCGCGTCTGGTGGGCAGCGTCGAGGGGAACACCTCGAGGGACTCGAGGATCTCGAGCTCGGCCTCGCCGTTGTGGCGGGCGCGCTCGAGGAGGCTCGGCAGCGATCCCATGTTGTGCGTGCCGAAGACGACGTCGACCCAGGGCGCCTTGTCGAGGACCGTGTCCTTGTCCATCTGCGCGAGGCATCCGCCGACGGCGATCTGCATGCCGGCGTGCTGGTCTTTGCGCGACTTCAGATGTCCGAGCGTGCCGTACAGCTTGCCCGCCGCGTTGTCGCGCACGGCGCAGGTGTTGATGACGACGACGTCGGCTTCGGTGCCGGCGTCGGCGCGGACATAGCCGGCGCTCTCGAGGGAGCCGGACAGCCGCTCGGAGTCGTGCACGTTCATCTGGCAGCCGAACGTGCGGACCTCATAGGTGCGCGCCTGTCCGCCGGGCGCCGTCGCCGCGGCCGACGGCGCGATGATCGTCGGTATCGAAGAGGGGGAAGTCATGATCCGGTCATTCTACGTTCGCGGGCTGTGAGCGGGTGCGCACGAGCCGCGGCGAGAGGGCCGTCCAGCCGGCCATGCCGACCGTCACGTACACCGCGGCGAAGGATGCCTGGAGGTCGGCGAACTGGGCGGTGGAGGTCGTCGCGACGACCAGGAGCACCATGCCGTACAACGCGAGGAACAGGCACCAGGACCGCCGGCCTGTGAAGAACCCGATGACGAGCACGGTCAGGACCGCGAAGCTGACGAGGCTCCAGACGTCCTGGGCGGCGATCGGGGATGCCGAGCCCAGGTGCGCGATGATCGATCCGCTGATGTTGACGAGCCCGGTGAGGGCCCAGAACGCGAGCGCGACGCCCGCGATGAGGCGGATCATCAGTCCCGTCATCCGGCCGCGGGGCCGGCGCATCCAGACGTTGAGCGCGACGCCGGTCCATCCCATCAGGATCAGCACCCCCAGGCCGCTGCCGAGGTAGGTGGCCAGATCGATGGCCGGCCGGATGAACGGCTGCTGTGCGATCGCCTGGGCGACCGAGTTCTGCACGAGATCGAGCGAGGCGAGGATCACGGTGCCCAGTTCGATCACGGTGGCCGCGATCGCGACGATGAGGCGCGTGGCTGCGCGCCGCCGCTGCGGCATGAAGACGACGAGCGCCGCCCCGACGACGGGCAGGAGGATGACGGGCGCCGCCTGGCCACCGGGAACCGTCGTCAGATACCGGACCATCACCGGCACGGACGAGACCTGTGCCAGCACGCACACGACCAGCATCGAGACATCGAACCCGCGCATCCTCCGTGCGCCGGCCGGCTCGAGCCCGACCTCGGCAGCGGCCTTGTCCGCGACCTGGTCCGCCGGTCCGAGCCCGGCCAGCACCGGACCGACGGGCCGGCCGTCCGCGGTGGCCTCCGCGATGTGCGCCCGCACGGCGTCGACGATCGCAGCGCGCCGACGGGCCGGCATCCCCGACAGCGCCGAGGTCAGTTCCCACACGTACCGCTCTTCGGCGACGGTGGTCTCCGGGAGGTTCCCCTGCTCCGTCGTGTCCATGGCTTCGCTCCCTCAGCTCGTCGATCTCGGTCTCGATTTCGTGCGACACCCGGGTGAACACCTGCAGCTGCGCGTGCGGCATCCGTGACTACGTAGTATCGCGCATGCACTCCGAACGTCGGCAAGCCGGGGCGGTGGAGCGCAACTCAGGCGAAGAACGGTCCGCGCGGACGGGTCTGCTCGTCGAGGGCCTGACGGGCGGCCGTCATCGCGATGTGCGACGGGTAGCCGCGGCGGGTGAGCTGACCGACGAGGCGACGCAGCGCGGCCTGCGGGTCGAGGCGAGCCATCGCGACGGCTTTGGATCGTGCGTAGTCCAGCGCACGCTCGAGATCGTCGTCGGGAAGATCGGCCAGCGCCGCGTCTGCGATGTCGCGCGGGATGCCGCGCCCCGACATCGTCTGGGCGATCGCGTTGCGCCCCTGTCCCTTGCGCTCGGACCCGGCGTGAACGAGCTGTTCGGCCAGCGCGACATCATCGAGGTATCCGTTGGCCTCGAATCTGTCGATCAGGGCGTCGATGTCGTCGCCGGCGAGATCGAACCCGGTCAGAACGCCCCGGGCCTCGCGCACCGAGAGGGACCTCGTGCGGAGCTTGCGCAGCAGCGCCTTCTCCGCGAACTCCAGATGCCCCTGAGCATCGGCCACGGCCGCGTCCGGTCCGCCCTCGAGCTCCACGAATCGCACCGTGCCGCGGCGCGGCCCAGTCACCTCCGGCTCGGCGTCGTCGTCATCTCCGGCATGCCGGCGTCCTGCGGCGAACGCCGGGTGGTTCGGCGCGAAAGCCTGGGCGGATGCCGCGGCCGAGGGCCGTGGCATCCGCTCGGCGAACAGCGGGATGACGGGGGCGACGGCCTCGCGCTCGGAGCCGTCGCTCCCGCTCCACTCGTTCACGATGCCTCTGCGCTCACGCCGTGCGCTTCTGCGCCAGCTCGTCGTCCGGGGCCTCGACCGCGGCACGCGGCACGCCGATGCCGAGTTTGACCTTGATCTTCTGCTCGATGTCGGCGGCGATGTCGGCGTTGGCGATCAGGAAGTTGCGCGCGTTCTCTTTGCCCTGCCCGAGCTGGTCGCCTTCGTAGGTGTACCAGGAGCCGGATTTCTTGACGATGCCATGCTCGACGCCGAAGTCGATGAGGCTGCCTTCGCGCGAGATGCCGATGCCGTAGAGGATGTCGAACTCGGCCTGCTTGAACGGCGGGGCCATCTTGTTCTTGACGACCTTGACGCGAGTGCGGTTCCCGACCGCGTCGGCTCCGTCCTTGAGGGTCTCGATGCGACGGATGTCGAGGCGCACCGACGCATAGAACTTGAGCGCCTTGCCGCCCGCCGTCGTCTCGGGCGAACCGAAGAACACGCCGATCTTCTCGCGCAACTGGTTGATGAAGATCATCGTGGTGTTGGTCTGGTTGAGCCCACCAGTGAGCTTGCGCAGTGCCTGCGACATGAGGCGGGCCTGAAGGCCGACGTGCGAATCGCCCATCTCGCCTTCGATCTCGGCGCGCGGCACGAGGGCTGCGACGGAGTCGATCACGGCGAGGTCGATGGCACCGGAGCGGACCAGCATGTCGGCGATCTCGAGCGCCTGCTCCCCCGTGTCGGGCTGCGAGACGAGCAGCTGGTCGATGTCGACGCCGAGCTTCTTCGCGTACTCGGGGTCGAGCGCGTGCTCGGCGTCGATGAATGCCGCGATGCCGCCGGCGCGCTGCACGTTGGCGATCGCGTGCAGGGTCAGCGTCGTCTTGCCCGACGACTCCGGACCGTAGATCTCGATGATGCGGCCGCGCGGGAGCCCGCCCACGCCGAGCGCGACATCCAGCGCGATCGAACCGGTGGGGATGACCTCGACGGGAGCGCGCTCGTCGCTGCCCAGGCGCATCACCGAGCCCTTCCCGAACTGACGGTCGATCTGGGCGAGTGCCGATTCGAGGGCCTTCTCGCGGTCTGCCTGAGTGGGCATTGCTCCTCCTGAGGATGCGTTCCGGATGTCTCCGGGCTCTGTTCTGCCGCCTGTAGGCTGTCGCGTCCCGACCGGATTCGCCGGACAGGATGCTGCGACAAGGCGTCGGTGTCGTTCACCACCGCACACAGTACGAGGAGGGTCCGACATCGGCCCCTCGCGGGGTCGGCTGTCGCCTCGAACTGTGGAAAGTCACGTGAACCATCACCGTTGTGGACAGACTACGCGTCCTCGAACGCATCTTCGACGACACGCCGAGCGGAAGAGCGGATTCGCTGCCGTGTCCGGATGTCGCGCGTCAGTGTCGCGCGTGCGGATCCTGCCGGCCCGCACCATGCCGATGCGAGACGGGCACATCCATCTCCACGCACAGCGCCATCCAGACATCCCGGGGCGCGATCCCGGCCGTCAGCGCCTCCTGCGCGGTGCGCCCGCCGATCCCGGGCAGACCCAGGTCGCTCACCAGCGTTGCGGCGCGCGCACCGAACTCCCGTTCGACGGCGCGATCGAACTCGCTGCGGCGCACCGTGTCAGCGCAGGGACAGCTCGGAGCCGACCGAGGCCACCAGGTCGTCGGGGACGACGTCGGGAACCATCTGCAGGCCCTCGATGACCGCCATCCGGTCGCCGACCTCGTGCATGATCACCGAGACCGGCGTGTCGAGCGCGTCGGCGACGGACGCCAGGATCTCGCTCGACGCCTCTTTCTGCCCGCGCTCCACCTCGCTGAGGTAACCCAGCGCGACCGAAGCCTTGCCGGCGACTTGGCGAAGGGTGCGCCCTTTCTGCAGTCGGAGATCGCGCAGAACGTCGCCGATCTCCTGTCGTACCAGAACCATCGGAGCCCCCTTCACTCTGCTCGCGTCGGACGCGGTGCGCGTCCTGATCTCAATTGGCTGGCCAGTTTACCTGACGTCATGCTCACCGTAACCCGTGATGCTTCCTACTCGCTGGCATTCATGGTGTGAAACCGCCGCGAAGCGCCGGCTATTCCGAGGGCGCCGCACACTCGACCGCCGCGCGCAGCGCGTGCCGCACGGACGCCGCCCGGATCTCGTCGCGATCGCCGTTCAGCCGCAGCGACACCACCCGATCGTCGCCCGGCCACGCGACCCCGATGTGCACGGTGCCGACCGGCTGCCCGTCCGGCGAGTCCGGCCCCGCGATGCCGGTGGTCGCGATCCCCAGATCGGCGTCGCGGCCGGCGATCGCCGCGGCGCGACGCACTCCGGTCGCCATCTGCCGGGCGACCTCGGGGTGCACCGCACCGTGCTCGGCGAGCAGGGCGGCGTCCACACCCAGCAGCGACTGCTTCAGCTCGGTCGCGTAGGCGACCACTCCCCCGCGCACGAATGCCGAGGCGCCGGCGATCGAGACGAGGGATGCCACGACCAGCCCGCCGGTGAGCGACTCCGCCACGGCGACCGTCCACCCGCGCGCCGCGAGTGCGGACAACAACTGCTCGGCCTCCTCGTGCACGTCGGGAGCGATCACGTGGCGGCCCTGCCGCGGCGGCCGCGCACCTCGCTGACGACGTAGTCGAGTCCGCTCGCGATCGTGAGCAGCACTGCGATGGTCATCGTGATGCCGTTGACCCAGAAGATCCAGCCGCCCACGAGCGTCCACAACGGCGCCAGGGCCAGTGTCAGCGCGACCGCCTGCGCCACGGTCTTGAGCTTGCCCATCCACGCGGCGGCCAGCACGTGGTCGCTGATCACGAGGAGCCGGTAGACGGTGATGCCGATCTCGCGCACCAGCACCACGATCGTGATCCACCAGTCCAGCTCGCCGAGGATGGACAGGCCGACGAAGGCGCAGCCGGTGATCACCTTGTCGGCGATCGGATCGAGGATCTTGCCGAGGTCGGTGACGAGCTGGTGGCGCCGGGCCAGCCAGCCGTCGATGCCGTCGGTGGCGATGGCGAGGACGAACAGCACCGCCGCCCACCAGCGCAGTGCGCCGTCGTGCCCGGTATCCGCGAGCAGCATCCACAGGAAGACCGGCGCGCAGACGATCCGGACGACCGTGATCGTGTTCGGCAGCTGACGGGGGACAGCCATGTCAGTCGCGTCCCGTCAGGCCCCAGGCATCCTCGTCGCCGCCCTGATCGTCGACCGGAAGCCCCTCGAACTGCTTCTCGATCGCGTCGGCGCCGTACCGGTCGTCGCCGGCGGGGGCGGAAGCCGGGACGTCTTCGCCGCGCAGGCGGGCGAGCACCTCGGGCAGCTGCTCGGGCGTGACCAGCACGTCGCGGGCCTTCGAGCCCTCGGACGGCCCGACGATCTCGCGCGACTCCAGCAGGTCCATGAGCCGGCCGGCTTTTGCGAATCCGACGCGCAGCTTGCGCTGGAGCATCGAGGTGGACCCGAACTGCGTGGAGACGATCTGCTCCGCCGCGGCGAGCAGCAGCTCCAGGTCGTCGCCGATGTCGGCGTCGACTTCCTTCTTCTCGACGACGGCCTGCACGTCGGCGCGGTAGTCCGGCCGGGCCTGGCCGGTCACGTGCTTGACGACCCTCTCGATCTCGGGCTCGCTCACCCAGGCGCCCTGCACGCGCAGGGCCTTGGACGAGCCCATCGGGAGGAACAGGCCGTCGCCCTGCCCGATGAGGCGGTCGGCGCCGGGCTGGTCGAGGATGACGCGCGAGTCGGTGACGCTCGTCACCGCGAACGCGAGCCGCGAGGGAACGTTCGCCTTGATGAGACCGGTGACGACGTCGACGGAGGGTCGCTGCGTGGCCAGCACCAGGTGGATGCCGGAGGCGCGCGCGAGCTGCGTGATGCGCACGATGGAGTCTTCGACGTCGCGCGGCGCGACCATCATGAGGTCGGCGAGTTCATCGACGACCACGAGCAGATACGGGTAGGGCTTGAGCACGCGCTCGCTGCCGACCGGCAGCTGGATCTCGCCGGCGACGACGGCCTTGTTGAAGTCGTCGATGTGACGGAACCCGAACGAGGCGAGGTCGTCGTACCGCATGTCCATCTCTTTGACGACCCACTGCAGCGCCTCGGCCGCCTTCTTGGGATTCGTGATGATGGGCGTGATGAGATGCGGCACCCCGGCGTACGAGGTGAGCTCGACGCGCTTGGGGTCGATGAGCACCATGCGCACCTCGGCGGGCTTCGCCCGCATGAGCACCGAGGTGATCATCGAGTTCACGAAGCTCGACTTTCCGGATCCGGTGGATCCTGCGACGAGCAGGTGCGGCATCTTGGCGAGGTTGGCGACGACGATGCTGCCGCCCACGTCCTTGCCGACACCGATCGTCATCGGATGCGAGCTCTTCTGCGCGGCCGGGGAGCGCAGCACGTCACCGAGCGCCACCATCTCCTTGTCGGCGTTCGGGATCTCGATGCCGATCGCGCTCTTGCCGGGGATCGGCGACAGGATCCGCACGTCGTTGGACGCGACGGCATAGGCGAAGTTGTTGCTCAGCTGCAGGATCTTCTCGACCTTGACGCCGTGCCCGACCTCGATCTCGTACTGCGTCACGGTCGGGCCGCGGGAGAAGCCGGTCACCTTCGCGTCGACGTTGAACTGGGTGAGCACGTTCGTGAGCTGCTCGATGACCCGGTCCGTGGCCTCGGAGCGCAGCACCGGCGGCGGACCCGCCTTGAGCACGCCCGGGGAGGGCAGGATGTACGGGGCGACCGGCGCTTGCGGGCCGTTGCGCCCCGGGCCGTCGGTGCCGAAGCCGTCGAAGCCGGCCAGCTCCAGCTCTCCGGTGTCGCCGTCGTCCAGCAGCGCGGTGCTCTGCTGCTCGGCGATGGAGTCCGCGACCGCGCGCACATCGGTGAGCACCTCGGTGGCGGCGTCGTAGGGGTCGTCGTCCTTGATGACGGCCTGATCGAAGGCAGGAGTGGACACGACGGTCGGAGTGTCGTCCGGCGCGGTCAGCAGCTCCGTGAGGTCCTGCGATCCGAGACCGCCCTCCGGATCCTCCTCGCGACCGGTCTTGTTGCGCCGCCACCAGGGCAGCACGTCGGGGTCGTCGACCTTGTCGGCGTCGTCGACCGCCGCCGCATCGTCGGAGGGCGCCGCCTTCGGCGTGCGCTCGGCGTCGAACATCCACGCGTACAGGTCGCCCAGGCGCTGCCCGATACGGTTCGGCGGCGTCTTCGTGAGGATCAGCACGCTGAGCGCCGCCAGCAGCGACAGCACGATGTAGGCGGGGATCGTGGTCAGGTAGCTGAGCGGCTGGCCCAGCAGCCACCCGAAGAGACCTCCCGCCGCGCTGAGCGCGACCATGCCCTGCCGCGGCTGCGGCATGCCGCCGGCGACGTGGCAGAACCCCGCCAGAGTGATCACGAACAGCCCGAACCCGATCCCGATCCGGCCGTTGTCGTGCACGGACGAGGGATGGCGGAACAGCCAGCCGGCCAGGAGCAGCAGCAGCACCGGCATGATGAACGCGGCGCGGCCGATCAGGGCACCCACGGAGTAAGCGCTGATGTTCGTCGCGACCGTGTTGCCGATGAAGAACCACTCGTTCACGGCGCCCGCGACGGCGAGCAGCACGAGCAGGAACGGGAAGCCGTCGCGACGCTGATCCTTCTCCAGCGTCTCCAGGCCGAAGGCGCGGAACAGGCCGCCGACCCCATGAGCGAGTCCCATCCAGGCGCGCGCCGTCACCGGCGGCTTGTCGGGCTCGTCGACGTACTTCCTCGGGGCGGGCGCGGCCTTGGCCTGACTGCGCGGCTTCGCCCCGGATGTGGAGCGACTGCGCGTCGAGGGCTTCTCGGCCGCGCTCTTGGTCGCATTCGAACTCCTGGGCATGCGTCCACGCTACGGCCGCGCGCCGACATCGGCCCGCAATGACGCGGCTTTCCGCGGGATTGCGGCGTCAGATGACCCCGATTCCGGTCGCTCAGGCCTCGATCACGAGCGGGACGATCATGGGCCGGCGGCGCAGCTTCTGATTCACCCAGCGGCCGATCGTGCGACGCACGATCTGTGACAGCGCGTGGCTGT
>DATMTQ010000128.1:0-6064 GCA_035564095.1 Microbacterium sp.
GGCGAGCTGCGCAGCGAGTTCGTCGTCGTGCGCAGCGTCGGCCCCATGGGACTCGCCGGCAGGCAGCGCCGGATCGACGCGCCCGCCGCGGTGCGGGTGCTGCCGCCGTTCACGTCGCGGCGCCATCTCGCCTCCCGCATCGCGCGCCTGAACGAGCTCGACGGCGCCACGAGCGTGCAGGTGCGCGGGCAGGGCACCGAGTTCGACAGCCTGCGCCCCTACGTGCGCGGCGACGACGTGCGGTCGATCGACTGGCGCGCCACGGCCCGGGCGGGAGCGACGATGCTGCGCACCTGGCGCCCGGAGCGCGACCGCCACGTCGTCATCCTCATCGACACCGGGCGCACGTCGGCGGCGCGCGTGGGCGACGGGGTGCGGATGGATGCCTCGTTCGAGGCCGCACTGCTGCTCGCCGCCCTCGCCGAGCACGCGGGCGACCACGTGCATCTGCTCGCCTTCGACCGGCTCGTGCGGGCCCGGGTCTCGCGGGTCGACGGCCCGAGCCTGCTGCCGGCCATGGTCGACGCACTGGCCCCCGTCGAGCCGAGCCTGCTCGACACGGACTGGGATGCCGCGTTCGCCGCGATCCGGTCCCTCGGCGTACGCCCCTCGCTCATCGTGCTGCTGACCGCGCAGGACGAGCCGGAGGCATCCCGCGGCTTCCTGTCCGCCCTCCCCTCGGTCGCCGCGCACACCACGGTGCTCGTCGGCACCGCCACGGACGTCGCCGCCGAGGCCGAGGCGGCGGCGCCGCCGGTGGACGCCGACGACGTGTACCGCCACGCGGCCGCCGCGCGCACCGTGTCCGACGCGCGGCGGGTCGCGGGCGCGATCGACCGCGCCGGCGCCGAACCCGTGGCCGCGGATCCGAACGCGCTTCCCGTCCGCATCGTCGATCGCTATCTCGCTCTCAAAGCGCACGGCCGCCTCTGATCGCCGTGCGTCGTCGCTAAACTCGCCGAGCGGGAGTGTCCGTCACGTCATCCGTCCCCGATCTGAGGAGAGCTCCATGAGCGAGTCCCCGACCACCGCGCCGGCGGCCGCACCGTCCGCGGGCGCCGCCCTTGTCGCCGAGGCGTTCGGCACGCTCCTGCTCGTCTCCGCCACGATCGGCACCGCCCTGTTCGCCGCCGGATTCGGCACGGGCACGGATGCTGCGAACAAGGGCGTCGGGTTCCTCGGCATCGCGCTCGCGGTCGGACTCACCGTCGTCGTCGGGACGTACGCGTTCGGCCCGCTCTCCGGAGGGCACTTCAACCCGGCGGTCACGCTGGGGCTCGCCGCGGCGGGACGCTTCCCCTGGAAGGGCGTCCCGGCCTATGTCGCGGCGCAGGTCGTGGGCGGTCTCGTCGCCACGACGCTGCTCGTGCTCATCTCGCTGTCCGGCCCGAACGACTTCTTGACGAAGGCGGAGACGGCCGGCTTCGCCAGCAACGGCTGGGGGACGCTGTCCCCGGCCGGCTTCGGCATGGGCGGCGCGATCATCGTCGAGACCCTGTTCACGCTGCTGTTCCTCGTGGTGATCCTCGGCGTCACCCATCCCAGCCGCGGCACCCGCTTCGCGGGCCTCGCCATCGGCCTCACGCTGACCCTCATCCACCTCGCGACGATCCCGGTCGACTACACCTCGGTGAACCCGGCCCGATCGATCGCCACCGCGGTGTACGGCGGCACCACCGCCCTCGGTCAGCTGTGGGTGTTCGTCGTGTTCCCGATCCTCGGCGCGATGGTCGCCGGATTCGCGTACAAGGCGCTGTTCGACGGCACGAAGCCCGTCCCGGCCCGGCCCGCCGCCTGACCCACCGTCACGCGAACCCGCATCGAACCACGCGAACCCGCATCGAATGACGCCGGAAGCGGCTGTTTCGATGCGGGTTCGCGTATTCGGGTGCGGGTTCGCGGGAGAACTCAGACCAGGTCGAACCGGTCGAGCTCGGTGACCTTCGTCCACGCCTTCACGAAGTCCGCGACGAACTTCGCCTCGGCGTCATCCGACGCGTACACCTCGGCGACGGCGCGCAATTCGCTGTTCGAGCCGAACACCAGGTCGGCGCGCGTGCCGACCCAGACGCGGGCGTCGTCGTCGTCGAACGCGGCGAACGCGTGCTGGCCGGGGTCGAGCGAACGCCACGTGTGGCCGAGGTCGAGCAGGTTCACGAAGAAATCGTTCGTGAGCTGCCCCGGGCGCTCGGTGAGCACGCCGTAGTCGGAGCCGTCCCAGTTCGCGCCGAGCACGCGCAGACCGCCGACGAGCACCGTCAGCTCCGGCGCGGTGAGCGTGAGCAGGTTGGCCTTGTCGACGAGCAGGTGCTCGGCCGGCAGCCCGGAGGCCAGCGCCACCGGTCCGAGGTAGTTGCGGAACCCGTCGGCGGCCGGCTCCAGGTAGCCGAACGACTGCACGTCGGTCTGCTCCTGGGTGGCATCCGTGCGGCCCGGACGGAACGGCACGACGACCTTGTGGCCGGCCGAGGCCGCGGCCAGCTCGATGCCCGCGTTGCCCGCCAGCACGATGAGGTCGGCCAGCGACACGCGCTTGCCGCCGGTCTGCGCCGCCGCGAACTCCGCCTGCACCTGCTCCAGCAGGCCGAGCACCTTGGCGAGCTGCTCCGGGTTGTTGACCTCCCAGTCCTTCTGCGGCGCGAGGCGGATGCGGGCGCCGTTGACGCCGCCGCGCTTGTCGCTGCCGCGGAAGGTGGATGCCGCCGCCCACGTGGTCGAGACGAGCTGCGACACCGTGAGCCCGGAGGCGAGGATCCGCACCTTGAGGGCTGCGGCATCCGCGTCGTCGATGAGTTCGTGGTCGACGGCCGGCACCGGGTCCTGCCAGAGCAGCTCCTCGGCGGGCACCTCGGCGCCCAGATACCGGGCCGCAGGCCCCATGTCGCGGTGGGTGAGCTTGAACCAGGCGCGCGCGAACGCGTCGGCGAACGCCTCCGGGTCGTCGGCGAAGCGGCGGGCGATGGGCTCGTACACCGGGTCGACGCGCAGCGCGAGGTCGCTGGTGAGCATGCGCGGCTCGCGACGGCCGTCGCTGTGCGCGAGCGGCACCATGTCCGCGCCGCCGCCGTTGACCGGGCGCCACTGGTGCGCGCCGGCGGGGCTCTGCATGAGCTCCCACTCGTACCCGAACAGGATGTGGAAGAACTCGCTGTCCCAGCGGGTCGGGTGGTAGGTCCAGGTGACCTCGAGACCGCTGGTGATCTGGTCGTCGCCCTTGCCGGAGCCGAAGCCGTTGCGCCAGCCGAGACCCTGCTCGGCGATGTCCGCCGCCTCCGGGTTCGCCTCGAGGTGCATGTCGGATGCCGCGCCGTGCGTCTTGCCGAAGGTGTGGCCGCCGGCGATGAGCGCGACGGTCTCCTCGTCGTCCATCGCCATGCGCGCGAACGTCTCGCGGATGTCGCGGGCGGATGCCAGCGGGTCGGGGGTGCCGTTCGGTCCTTCCGGGTTGACGTAGATGAGGCCCATCTGCACCGCCGCGAGCGGACGCTGCAGGTCGCGGTCGCCCGTGTACCGCTCGTCGCCGAGCCACGTGGTCTCGGGGCCCCAGTACACGTCGGTGTCGGGCTCCCAGGCATCCACGCGGCCGCCGGCGAACCCGAAGGTCTTGAAGCCCATGGTCTCCAGGGCCACGTTACCGGCGAGGATCACGAGGTCTGCCCACGAGATCGAGCGGCCGTACTTCTTCTTCACGGGCCACAGCAGGCGCCGCGCCTTGTCGAGGCCGACGTTGTCGGGCCAGCTGTTCAGCGGGGCGAAGCGCTGCTGGCCGGTGCCGCCGCCGCCGCGGCCGTCCATCACGCGGTACGTGCCGGCGGAGTGCCACGCCATGCGCACGATGAGAGGGCCGTAATGGCCGAAGTCGGCCGGCCACCACGCCTGCGAGGTGGTGATGGTCTCGGCGATGTCCTTCTTGAGCGCGTCGTAGTCGACCTCGGCGAAGGCGGCGCGGTAGTCGAAGTCGTCCCCGAACGGGTTCTTCACCGCCGGGTCCTTCGCCAGCAGTCCGAGGTTCAGGCGGTTGGGCCACCAGAGCTGGTTGGCCGACCCCGAGGTGGGGTGCGGATGTCCGGTGGCGGTCGCGACGGTGTCGCCGTGCATCACCGGGCACTGCCCGGCGTCGAGCGTGCTCTCTGCGTTCTCAGTCATGTCATTCCTCTCATCGTTCTCGATTCGTTGCCCTGACGGGCGTGGTCGAGCCTGGGATGCGCGACGCTGCGCAGGCGTTTCGCCCGTCGGCGGGCGCAGGTCTGGGATCAGCCGACGACGCGGCAGTCGGGGCACAGGCCCCAGAACGTGATCTCGGCGGACTGGACGAGGAACCCGTTCGTCGACGACGGGGTGAGGCACGGCGCGTGGCCGACGACGCAGTCGACGTCGTCGACGCGTCCGCAGCCGGTGCACACGAGGTGGTGGTGGTTGTCCTGCACACGCAGCTCGTACAGGCCCGGCCGGCCCGCTGGTTCGATGCGGCGCGCCAGGCCGCTCGCCACGAAGTCGGCGAGCGCGTTGTAGACGGACTGCAGGCTCGTCCCGGGAACGGATGCCGCGACGGTCCGGAACACGGCGTCCGCCGCCTGGTGGGGCGGCTGCCGCAACGCGTCGTACACGGCACGGCGCGTGTCGGTGACCCGCAGGCCGGCGGCGCGGAGCGTGGCATCCGTGTCGACCTGCGGTTGGGGCATGCAACCAGGGTAGCGTCCTTTTGAGTAATTCAAAAGAACGAGGACGTCATCCCGCGATCAGACGCGGGGTCCCCGCCTCGTACTCGGTGAGGTCACCCGTCTCCCCCGCGCGGGCGGCTCGGCGTCCGAACACGAGCATGTAGCCGAGGAACACCGCCAGCGCGCACGCACCGAGCAGCACCTTGACCGGCCAGGGCCACGTCTGCGGGGTCACGAAGCCCTCCACGACGCCCGACAGCGCGAGCGAGAAGACCAGCCCCACGGCGACCGTGGCCAGCGCCCGCCCCTCCTCGGCGAGGGCCTCGCCGCGCGTGCGGCGACCGGGCGCCACCCACGCCCAGAAGATGTGCAGGCCGGCGGCCGCCGCGACGAACACGCTCGTCAGCTCGAGCATCCCGTGCGGCGCGATGAACTGCAGGAAGATGTCGCCCTTGCCCGCCGTGATCATCACCGCGCCGGCGATCCCGACGCCGACCGCGTTCTGCATCACGACGAACACCGGCCAGATGCCGGTGATGCCGAACAGCACGCTCTGCGCCGCGATCCAGGCGTTGTTGGTCCAGACCGTTCCGGCGAACACGGCCGCCGGGTTCTCCCGGTAGTAGCCGACGAACTCCTCGTTCGCGTACTGGTCGAGGGAGGCCTTGTCGCCGAGCGCCGCGAGGGCGGCGGGATCGCCCGCGATCCACAGCGCCACGGTGGTCGAGATCAGCGCGAACGCGACCGCGACCGCGAGCGTCGTCCAGCGCACCCGGTACAGCGCCGCGGGCAGCTGCCGCGCGAAGAACCGCGGCAGCCGGCGCCACGGATTCTCGGCCGCGCCGGTCAGGCGCAGCCGTGCTCGCGCCAGCAGAGCGGACACGTGGTCGCCCGTGGGAGTGCGCCCGGCCGAAGTCTTGATGTCGGCGAGGTCGGCGGATGCCGCGCGGTAGCGCGTGACGAGTTCGTCCACTTCGTCGCCGGTGAGACGCCGCTGGGATGCCAGTCGGCCGAGACGCTCCCACTCCTCCCGGCGTACGGCCGTGAGCGCGTCGAGATCCATGTGCTTCACTGTACGCATGCCCGCCACCGTGTTCGCGCAAGACGAGGTGCTCACCGGCGAGGCGGTCGCCCTCGACGTGCAGCCGATCGGCTTCTTCCTGCGGGCGCTCGGCGCGCTCATCGACGTGCTCGTGGGCATCGTCGTGATCGTGCTGCTCGGGCTCGCGGCCGTCTGGGCCGTCGACCGGGGCGTGCTCCCGACCAGCACCACCGGCATCCTCACGATCGCGGTGATCGTGCTCGGCACCGTGGTGCTTCCGGCGACCGTCGAGACCGCGACGCACGGCCGCAGCCTCGGCCGGCTCGCCGTCGGCGGGCGGATCGTGCGCGCCGACGGGGGT
>DATMTQ010000129.1:0-18655 GCA_035564095.1 Microbacterium sp.
TCGCCGCGCTCGGCGCCCGGGTGTGGGGGACGACCCGCACCGGCGCGCCCGTGCCGCACGTGGACCGGCTCGTGCCCATCGACGACCTCGCCGAGGCGGTCCGCGATGCGGACGCGATCGTGGTCACCCTGCCCGGCACCGCGCAGACGCACCACCTCGTCGGCGCTGCGGTCTTCGCGAACCTCCGGCCCGGGACGATCTTCGTGAGCGTGGGACGGGGGAGCGTCGTCGACGAAGGCGCGCTGCTGTCCGCACTGGACGGCGGAAGGGTCGGCTTCGCAGCGCTGGATGTGTTCGAGACGGAACCGCTGCCGACCGGGTCCCCGCTGTGGGGGCATCCGGACGTGCTCGTGAGCCCGCACACCGCGGCGCTCAACGACAAGGAAGAGGAGCGGATCGCGCGGCGCTTCGCCGAGAACGCGACGCGCCTGCTCGACGGGCTGCCGTTGCGCAGCGTCGTCGACACGGTCGAGTTCTACTGAACCGGGGCCCTCCGGTCGTTGGGGGCCCGGCCGCGGAGATGACGGCGGGAGTGCGGTCCGTCAGTCCTTGCGGTACGCCTGGCGTCCCATGACGAAGTACGCGCCGACCGTGGTGACCAGTCCCGCGAGGGCGATCAGGCCGATCACGCCGAGCAGGATGTTCGATGAGGTCTGCGCGTCCATGTTTCCTCCGAGTTCGGGTGCGTCTCTCATCGTAGCGGGGCGCTGGTAGACTGAAGCGAACTTCGGCGAGGGGCGCCTTCTGGGTGCCCGTGATCGACGCGGTGGACGATGCTCCGGCTTTCCTCACGCGTGCGCGTTCGAGTCGAATCCCAGACCATCGCATCGGACTGCTGCAGTCCGGTGCCTCTTCAAGGAGAAACTCATGTCGGAAGACACCAAGGTCCACGCCGAGCTGCGTGACAACTTCGGCAAGGGCTTCGCCCGTCGCCTGCGCGCGGCCGGCAAGATCCCCGCCGTCATCTACGGTCACGGCTCCGACCCCGTGCACGTCGCCCTCCCCGGCCACCAGATGTCGCTGCTCGTCCGCCGTGCCAACGCGGTGCTCGAGCTCGACGTCAACGGCACCGAGCAGCTGACGCTCGTCAAGGACGTGCAGAAGGACCCGGTGCACCAGATCATCGAGCACATCGACCTGCTCGTCGTGAAGAAGGGCGAGCGGATCGAGGTCGAGGTCCCCGTGGTCGTCGAGGGCGAGTCCGCTCCCGGCACCATCGCGAACCTGGACGCCACGACCGTGACCCTGTCGGTCGAGGCCACCCACATCCCCCAGCACATCGAGGTCTCCGTCGAGGGTCTCGAGGACGGCACGCACATCACCGCTGCCGAGCTGGTGCTGCCCCGGGGCGCGGTGCTGGTCTCCGACGCCGAGCTGCTCGTCGTCGCCATCTCGGTGCCGGCCGCCACGCTCGCCGCCGAAGAGGAGGGCGCCGCGCAGGCCGCCGAGGCCGAGCCGGAGGCCGCCGAGGCCGAGGCTGCCGCCGAGTAATCGGAACGCTTCTGCCGGAAGAGGGGGTGCGGGCGACCGTCCCCCTCTTCCCGTCTCTGGAGGACACATGGCCGACACCTGGCTCGTGATCGGACTCGGCAATCCGGGGCCCCGGTATGAGCTCACGCGGCACAACGTCGGCCAGCTCGTCGTGGACGAGCTGGCGGCACGGCGCGGCGAGAGCTTCCGCGCGCACAAGGCCAACGCGCGCGTCGTCGAGACCTGCCTGCGCCCCGGCGGTCCGAAGATCGTGCTCGCCAAGCCCAACACGTTCATGAACGTGTCCGGCGGCCCTGCAGCCGGCCTCGCCGGGTTCTACGGCATCCCGCCCGAGCGCGTCGTCGTGGTGCACGACGAGCTCGACATCCCGTTCGACACCGTCAAGCTCAAGATCGGTGGCGGACACGGCGGCCACAACGGTGTGCGCGACGTCGCCAAGGCGCTCGGCACCCCCGACTTCCCCCGCGTCCGCGTCGGCATCGGGCGTCCTCCGGGTCGCCAGGATGCCGCCGACTGGGTGCTCGACCCGTTCAGCGCCGCCGACCGCAAGACCCTGCCGATCCTCGTCTCCGACGGCGCCGACGCGGTCGAGCAGCTGATCGACGAGGGCCTGCTCGCAGCGCAGCAGAAGCACCACGCGCCATCGGGTCGTTGAGCGACCGACGCCGGCTCGGTGACCGGGGACCGATGTCGGACGCTCGCCGTAGACTCGTCCGGTGACAGTTCCCGGGATCGCGCGCGCCCTCGCACAGGCTTCCACCCTCCGGGAGGTGCTGTCCGCGGCATCCTTCGACGCCACCGTCTCGGCGACCGAGGGCACCGTGGCACCGACGCTCGCGGCGCTCCTGAACCGCCGCGCAGAAGCCGGAACTCCGGCCGCGCTGCTGGTCATCACGCCGACCGGCCGCCGGGCGGATGCCGTCGGGCCCGCGCTCGAGGCGCTCGTCGCCGGTGCGACCGTGCTGCATTTCCCGGCCTGGGAGACGCTGCCGCATGAACGACTGAGCCCGAGCGCCGAGATCGTCGGCCGGCGGCTGGAGGTGCTGCAGCGCGTGCGCGCGTGGACCGCCGCCGAGCCGGCGGAGCGTGGGCCGCTCGTGGTCACCGCGTCGGTGCGGGCGGCCCTTCAGCCGTTCGCCGCGGAGCTGGCCCACGCGGAGCCGATCGTGCTCGCGACCGGCGCACGCGGTCACGACCTCGGCGCGATCGCCTCCCAGCTCGTCGAGCGGGCCTACCACCGCGTCGACATGGTCTCGCGCCGCGGCGAGTTCGCGATGCGCGGCGGCATCCTGGACGTCTTCCCGCCCACCGCGGACCACCCGGTGCGCGTCGAATTCTTCGGTGACGAGGTCGACCAGATCCGCGCTTTCTCCGTCGCCGATCAGCGCAGCCTCCCGGGCGATGTCCCGCGGGTGGAGCTTCTCGCCGGCCGCGAGCTGTTGCTGACCGACGAGGTGCGCGAACGCGCGCTGACCCTCGGCGAGCAGTTCCCGGGGTTGCGCGGCATGCTCGAGAAGATGGCCGAGGGCATCCCCGTCGAGGGCATGGAATCCCTCACGCCGGCGCTCGTCGACGACCTCATCACGCTGGTCGAGGCGCTGCCGGCCGGCACGGCCGTGGCGCTCGTCGACCCCGAGCGGTCCGAGACGCGCGCGGTCACGCTCGCCGAGACGAACCGGGAATTCCTCGAGGCCGCCTGGAACGCGGCGACCGCCGGCGCCGCCACCCCCATCGACCTGGGCGCGGGCGACTTCGTCAGCCTGGAGCGCCTCGCCGACATCGCTCACGAGCACGGCGGGGTGTGGTGGACGCTCAGCGCCTTCGACTCCGGCGCGGCGGATGCGGCGTCCGAAGGACTCATCGACGAGGCAGGGGATGCCGCCGCCCTGCGGGTGCCGGCATCCGCGGTGCCCTCCTTCCACGGCAATGTCGACGGCGCGACCGCGCACGTCGGGCAGCTGCTGCACGACGGCTGGGCGGTGGTGGTCAGCGCGTCGGGCGTCGGCCTCGCGGATCGCGCCCGCGACGTGCTCGCCGAACGGGGCATCGCGGCCCGGCGCGTCGACGCGGTGCACGACGCGCCGGAGCCCGGTGTCGTGCACATCGTCGTGGCAGCCCTGGAACGGGGTTTCGAGGCCCCGGACGCCAAGCTGGCGGTGCTCACCGAGTCCGAGTTCTACGGCCGCACGATCAGCGGTGATGCGCGCGTCGTCAAAAAGCTCGCGTCCCGCCGCCGCAGCGTCGTCGACCCGCTGCAGCTGAAGGCGGGGGATTACGTCGTGCACTCCACGCACGGCATCGGGAAGTTCGTCGAGATGCAGCGCCGCGAAGTCTCGAGCGGCGGTCGCAATGCGGTGAAGACCACCCGCGAGTACCTCGTGCTCGAGTACGCGCCTTCCAAGCGGGGACACCCCGGCGACAAGCTCTTCGTCCCGACGGATCAGCTGGACCTGCTCTCGCGATACGTCGGCGGCGAGGCTCCCAGCCTGTCGAAGATGGGCGGCAGCGACTGGGCCCAGGCGAAGAGCAGGGCGCGCAAGGCGGTGCGCGACATCGCCGTGGAACTGGTCAAGCTCTACTCGTCGCGCATGGCGTCGAAGGGACATGCCTTCGGGCCGGACACCCCGTGGCAGCGCGAGCTGGAGGAGGCGTTCCCGTTCGCGGAGACCCTCGATCAGCTGCAGACGATCGATGAGATCAAGGCCGACATGGAAAAGCCCATCCCGATGGACCGGCTGCTCTCCGGCGACGTCGGCTTCGGCAAGACCGAGGTCGCCGTGCGCGCCGCGTTCAAGGCGATCCAGGACGGCAAGCAGGTGGCGATGCTCGTGCCGACCACGCTCCTGGTCAAGCAGCACCTCGAGACGTTCGCCGAGCGCTTCGCCGGCTTCCCCGTGAAGGTGCGGCCGCTGTCGCGCTTCCAGAGCGACAAACAGGCCCGCGACACCATCGCCGGGCTCGCGGACGGCACCGTCGACATGGTCATCGGCACACACCGCATCCTGACCGAGAAGGTGCTGTTCAAGGACCTCGGGCTCATGATCATCGATGAGGAGCAGCGGTTCGGCGTCGAGCACAAGGACCAGCTGAAGAAGCTCAAGACCAACGTCGACATCCTCGCGATGAGCGCGACGCCCATCCCGCGCACGCTCGAGATGGCGGTGACCGGCATCCGCGAGATGTCCACGCTGCAGACGCCGCCGGAGGACCGGCACCCGATCCTGTCGTATGTCGGGCCGCGCAACGACAAACAGATCGCCGCTGCGATCCGCCGAGAGCTGCTGCGCGAGGGCCAGGTCTTCTACGTGCACAACCGTGTGCAGTCCATCCAGCGGGTCGCGAGCGAGCTCGCAGAGCTCGTGCCCGAGGCGCGCATCGTCGTGGCGCACGGGCAGATGGGGGAGCACCACCTCGAGCAGGTCGTCGACGACTTCTGGGAGCGCAAGGCCGACGTGCTGGTCTCGACGACGATCATCGAGACGGGTCTGGACATCTCCAACGCCAACACGATCATCATCGACCGCGCCGACAGGTACGGCCTCAGCCAGCTGCACCAGCTGCGCGGCCGTGTCGGCCGTGGGCGCGAGCGCGCGTACGCGTACTTCCTCTACGACGACTCCAAACCCCTCAGCGAGACGGCAGCGGATCGCCTGGAGACCATCGCGGTGAACAACGATCTGGGCTCGGGCATGCAGGTCGCGCTCAAGGACCTCGAGCTTCGCGGTGCGGGGAACCTCCTCGGCGCGGAGCAGGCCGGCCACATCGCGGGGGTCGGATTCGACCTCTACCTGCGCATGATCGGCGAGGCCGTCGCGACGTTCCGCGGCGAGGAGAACGAGGGTCCGGTGGAGCTGCGGCTCGAGCTGCCCGTTCACGCACGCATCCCCGAGGACTACATCGACAGCGAGCGACTGCGCCTCGAGGCGTACCAGAAGCTCTCCGCCGCGGCAGCGGTCGCCGCGAAGGACGAGGCGATCGACCTCGTCGTCGACGAGCTGCGCGACCGGTACGGCGAGCTGCCGGCACCGGTCGAGGGACTCGTCGCGGTGGCGCGGTTGCGTCGTCGCGTCGGGCAGGCCGGCCTGTCGGACGTCGTCGCGATGGGCTCGAACCTGCGTCTGGCGCCTGCGAACCTGCCCGACTCGATGCAGGTGCGGCTGCAGCGCCTCTACCCGAAGGCGAAGCTCGTCGCCGGGGGAGAAGCGGTGCTCGTGCCGCTTCCCGTCGTGGACGGCGAGGCACCGGCGGATGCGGCGCTCATCGAGTGGGTGACCACTCTCATCGGCCAGCTGTGGCCGGTCAAGGATGCCGCGGCCTCCGTTCCCGCCTGACGCCGCGCCCCCGCGTGGGACGCTACGGTGAACTCATGCAGTTCGAGCACCTCGGCGCACGCCCGCGCATCGATGCCTCCGCCGTGATCGCCCCCACCGCCGTGATCAGCGGCGACGTCACGATCGGACCCGACACCCAGGTGCTGCACGGGGCGGTGATCACCGCAGAGGGCGGGCCCATCACGATCGGCGCGAGCGTCATCGTGATGGAGAACGCTCTGATCCGGGCCTCCGCGATCGATCCGGTGCACATCGGCGACCATGCCCTCATCGGGCCGATGGTGAGCATCTCGGGCGCCGTGATCGGCGACGAGGTGTTCCTGGCCACAGGCACGCGCATCTTCAACGGCGCCCGCATCGGTGCGCGCAGCGAGGTGCGCATCAACGCCGTCGTGCACCTGCGCACCGTGCTGCCCGAGGAGACGGTCGTGCCGATCGGATGGGTGGCCGTCGGCAGCCCCCTGCAGGTTCTCCCGCCGGACGAGCACGAGAAGATCTGGGAGGCGCAGCAGGAGCTCGACTTCACGGGGTACGTGTTCGGCCTGGACCGGGACACCCCCGACCTCATGACCCAGCTCACCGAGCGCTACGGCCGCAGCCTCGCGCGGCACGCGACCGACCGGCAGATCGACTGACGGGCAGACCGGCCGAGCGTCACCCCGTGTTCTGCAGGCCGGCCGCGACCCCGGACACCGACAGCAGCAGCAGGCGCTGCAGGTCGGGATCGGCCGGCTCGTCCTGCGGCGCTGCACGGAGCGCCCGCAGGGCGCGCAGCTGCAGCAGCGAGAGCGCGTCGACATACGGGCTGCGGAGCTTCACGGCGCGCTGCAGGACCGGCTTGTTCGCGAGCAGTTCGCCCGCGCCCGTGATCCGGACCACCCAGTCGCGCGTCAGGGCCATCTCGTCCAGCACCAGCTGGGCGAGGTCCTCGCGATCCCCGAGCTCGAGGTAGCGGCGCGCGATGCGGTCGTCGGTCTTCGCGAGACTCATGGCGACGTTGTCGACGAGGGTGCGCAGCAAGGGCCAGTCGCGGTACGCCTGACGCAGCCGCGGCTCGTCGCCCACGGCCTCCAGCGCGGACCCGAGCCCGAACCAGCCGGCCAGGTTGATGCGCGCCTGCGTCCACGCGAACACCCAGGGGATGGCGCGCAGGTCCTCCAGCGACTCGACCGACAGTCCGCGGCGCGCAGGACGGGACCCGAGCGCGAGCAGGCCGACCTCTTCCATGGGCGTGACCGTCGCGAACCAGGGAGCGAAGCCGGGCGCTTTGACGAGCTCGAAGAAGCGCGCGCGCGAGGTGGTGTCCATGACCGCGGCGACATCCGCGTACTGGTCGGCCGCCGCGCTGTTGCGCTGCTCGTTCGAAGGGGCGGATGCCAGCAGAACGGCGGCGGCGACCTGGTCGATGTGGCGCATGGCGATGGCCGGCTCGCCGTAGCGCGCGAAGATCACCTCGCCCTGTTCGGTGAGCTTGAAGCGGCCGTCCACGGAGTGCGGGGGCTGCGCGAGCACGGCGCTGTTGGCCGGTCCGCCGCCGCGGCCGAGCGCGCCGCCGCGGCCGTGGAAGAGGGTGAGCCGGATGCCGGCATCCTGCGCCCAGGCGGCGATCAGGGCCTGCGCCTCGTACAGGGCGAGGTTCGCGGCGACCGGGCCGACGTCCTTCGACGAGTCCGAATAGCCGAGCATGACCTCCAGGCGCCGGCCCGTCTCGTCCAGGCGGGCGGCGAAGGTCGGGTGGGTGACGATCTCGGCGAGGATGCCGGGGGCGGCCTGCAGGTCGGCGAACGTCTCGAACAGCGGGATGACGTCGAGCACGGGCGGCGTGCCGGACGGCCCGACGGCGTGGCGCGCGAGCCGGTGCACGGCATCCAGGTCCGCGGCGGACTGCGTGAACGAGACGATGTACCGGCCCGCCGCGCGCAGCCCGTACCGCTGCTGGATGTGGGCGATCGCCCGGAAGACGTCCAGCACCTCTTCGGTCTGCTCGCCGATGGGCTCGCCGGCTTCGAGCTCCGCGAGCACCCTGCGGTGCACGGCGGAGTGCTGACGCACCTCGAGCTCCGCGAGGTGGAACCCGTATGTCTCGACCTGCCAGAGGAGCGACTGCAGCTCCCCGTACGCGTGGCGCGGAGCGCCCGCGTCGACGAGCGATCGCTGCACCGTCAGGAGGTCGCCGTGCAGCGCGTCGGCGTCCGGGTACGCGAGGTCGGCGTCGCGCGTGCGGGTCGCCTGGATCTTGCGGGCGACGAGCAGCAGCACGCGACGGTGCGGCTCGTCGGGGGAACGCTTGGCGATCTCGGCCGCGGCTTCCTCGTCGGCGTCCCGCAGCCGCAGCCAGAGCGTTTCGACGTCCCGTGACGGGGGCGTGGATGCCGCGTCCAGGGTCAGGGCGCGGCCGATGCGGGTCGCGGCGCGTTCCAGGCCCAGCAGCACATGCTCGCTCGCGATCGCGGCCGCCTTGCGGGTGGTGGCAGCGGTGACGAACGGGTTGCCGTCGCGGTCGCCGCCCACCCAGGAGCCGAGCCGCACGAACGGGCGGACGACCGGCCGGCGGCTGCCGGCGGCGACGCCCTGCAGGGCGTCGTCGATGCGACGGTAGACCTTCGGGACCGCCGTGAAGAGGGTCTCGTCGAACACCGACATGATGGTGTGCACCTCGTCGGTCGGACTCGGCTTCTGCGGGCGGAGGGGAGCCGTCCGCCAGAGCAGGTCGATCTCGGCGAGCATCCGGCGCTCGGCGCGGCGCTGATCCGCTCCGTCGTGCGCGGAATTCTCGTACTCGGCCAGGAGCCCCGCCACGCGCCGGATGCTGCTGGAGACCGCGCGGCGGCGCGCCTCGGTCGGGTGCGCGGTGAACACCGGGTGGAAGCGCAGGTTCTGCAGGCGCTCCAGGGCCGAGTCGTCTCCGATCTCGGCCGCGAGGCGCACGAAGGCCGCGGCGACCGAGTCGGTGGCGTCCTCCTTCTCGGGACGACCGTCGCGCTCGCGCAGGATGCGCACGCGTTGGTGCTCTTCGGCGAGGTTCGCCAGGTGGAAGTAGACGGTGAAGGCGCGCGCGACCTCGTCGGCGCGCTGCACGGTGAAGGAATCCGCGATCTGCTCTGCGCGGGCGAACGCCTCGGGGGTCTCGTCGGTGTACGCCTCGATCGTCGCGACCCGCAGGCGCTCCACATCCTCGTACAGGCCGGGGGTGCCGCTCTCGCGGAGCACGCGGCCGAGCAGCGTGCTCAGCAGACGCACGTCGCCGCGCATCCGCTCCGGAATCTCGTGACCGGCCTCGTATCGTCCGACAAGGTCAAGGGCTTCGGTGGGAGTGGGTTCACGCATCGGCACCACCCTATCCAGCCTCGTGTTTCGGGTTCGTGTCGGAGGCACCTCGTTACGATGGATGCCGATGAGCCTCCTCCGATCCGAGCGCTTCGCCGCGTCCCTTCTGCTGGCGGCGGCCGCTGCGGGTCTCGTCATCGCCAACAGCTCCGCCGGACCCGCGGTCGTCGCGTTCTCGCACCTGCACCCCGCGCCGGCGCCGTTCGATCTCTCGATCACCCACTGGGTGCAGGACGGCCTGCTCGCGATCTTCTTCTTCGGCGTCAGCGTGGAGCTGCAGTACGAGATCACCCGCGGCGAGCTGAGCAGCGTCCGGCGAGCGGTGCAGCCCGCCATCGCCGCGCTCGGCGGGGTCGTGGTGCCGGTCCTGCTCTACCTGGCGGTCACCGCCGGCCGGGGCGTCGCGGAGGGGTGGCCGGTGCCGACGGCGACCGACGTCGCCTTCGCCCTCGGCGTGCTGGCGGTGTTCGGACGCGGACTCCCGCCGGGTATCCGGGCGTTCCTCCTGGCCCTCGCGATCATCGACGACATCGTGGGGATCGTGCTGATCACCCTGCTGTACGCGACGGACCTCCGCTGGGGGATGCTGGGTCTCGCCGTCGCGGGGATGGTGGTCTTCGCTGTGCTGAGCCGGCGCGTCGGCGGGCGGCATCCCGTGCTCGTGGGCGTCGCGATGGGCGTGGTCGCGGTGGCGACCTGGTGCGGGGTGCTGCTCTCCGGCGTGCATCCCACCATTGCCGGGGTGCTGCTCGGGCTTGCAATGGCCCAAGGACCGGCGCTGCGCACCCGGCATGCCCTGGAACCGTGGATCAACGCGGTGATCCTGCCGGTGTTCGCGTTCGTCGCAGCCCTCGTGGCGATCCCGGCCGTCGGCACCGGCGTGTCGTGGGCGTTCTGGGGCGTACTGGTCGCGCTGCCCGTCGGCAAGCTCGTCGGCATCACGGCCGCGGCCTGGATCTCGCAGCGCACGATCGGCCGTCGCGGCGAGCAGTTCGCGGTCGGCGATCTGCTGGCGGTCTCGGCGCTCGGCGGCATCGGCTTCACGGTCTCGCTGCTGCTCGCATCCCTCGCCTTCACCGGCGGTGCCCCCGACCGCGATGCGGCCACTCTCGGGGTTCTGGCCGGGTCGCTGGTCTCGATCATCGCGGGGGCCGTGCTCGTCGCGTGGCGCGCCCGCCTCGCCCGCCGGAAGGAGTGTCCATGACCGGCACGGAGCGATCCCACGCGTCCGAACCGCCGCGCCGATCCGATCCGCTGCGCGAGGCCGCCGAGGTCATGCGCACGGTGCGCGATCGCTGCGTCTGGACGCAGCAGATCACCCATCGCGACCTCGTCCCCTACCTGGTCGAGGAGAGTGCGGAACTGATCGACGCCGTCGAGGAGGGCAGCCGCGCAGATCTGCGCGAAGAGCTCGGCGACCTGCTGTGGCAGGTGCTGTTCCACGCCGAGATCGCCTCGCGCGACACCGCCGACCCCTTCGACATCGACGACGTGGCGCGCGGGCTCACCGAGAAGATGGTGCGCCGGCATCCCCACGTCTTCGCCGGCGAGACGGCGGAGACGCCCGAGCAGGTGCTCGTGCTGTGGAACGCGGCGAAGGCCGCGGAGAAGCGCGCACGCACCAGCGTGCTCGACGGCGTCAGCGAGCGGATGCCGTCCCTGGCGCTGGGGCAGAAGCTGGTCGGCAAGGCCGCCCAGGTCGGGGTCGTCCCGCTTCCGGCCGCGGACCGCGCACCCAGCCGCGAGACGGAGCTGGGCGACGCGCTGCTGGCTCTCGTCGCGACCGCGCGCGCCAACGGCTGGGATGCCGAGCGGGCGCTGCGCGAGCGCCTGCGCGCGCTGCAGCGCGAGATCCGCACGGCCGAGGGATCCGGCTGACTCAGAGCGCGGCGAGCACGACGTCCAGGCGCTCGAAGTCCTCGTCCATTCCGGCATCCATGCCGGACGCGAGCATCGCGTCGCACGCCTGCCGCGACGTGTAGGTCGACGTCACTTCCAGGGCGCTCCGGCCGCCCGGGAGATCGACGAAGCGGAGCGTCTCGAGCGTGGCGCCCGGCTCTGCCTCGTACTCCCACGTGTGCACGATGACGCCGGGGGAGACCTCGTGGTAGGCGCCGCGGAAGGCCCACGCCGAGCCGTCCGGCGCCTCGACGACATACCGGAAGGCGCCGCCCGTGCGCGCGTCGAAACGGTCGAGCCGCACGGTGGTGCCCTTCGGTCCCATCCATTGCGCGAACAGGTCGGCCTCCGTGTGGGCGCGCTGCACGAGCGCGGCGGGTGCGGCGAACTCGCGGCGGTGCACGATGCTCTGCTCACCGGTGCGCGTGTGGGCGGTCAGGCCCGGGAACGCGATGTCGTGGTCGGTCATGGTCTTTCTCCTCGGTCTGATCGGTCGGCGGGCAGTGCGGCGGTGAGCCCGCCGAGCACCGCGTCGAGGCGCGCGTATCGCTCCTCGAGCCGGCGCCTGCGCGCCAGCATCCACCCGGCGGCTTCGTCGAGCGGGCCGGACTCGAGACTCACCCGGCGGGTGCGGCCCTCGCGGCGCCGCGAGACGAGTCCCGCCCGTTCGAGCACGTCGAGATGCTGCGACACCGCCTGGAACGAGATGTCGAACAGGCTCACGAGTTCGCCCACGGTGGCGTCGGATTCCGCGAGCCGGTCGACGATCGTGAGGCGCACAGGGTCGCCGATCGCCGCGAACGTCCGGGTCATCGTGGTCACGGTTCGATTATTCAAGGAAGTACTTGAATGTCAAGGGGCCGGGCGCGCGGCTGGAAGAATGGAGCCGTGGCATCCGTCAATCCGCCGCGCGGCATGCGCGACTTCCTCCCCGCAGACAAGTCCCGTCGCGAGCGCGTGCTCGCCGTCATCCGCGAACGCTACCGCGCACACGGGTTCGACGAGATCGAGACCCCCGTGATGGAGGACTACGACCGGCTGCATGCCGGCCTCGGCGCCGACAACGAGAAGCTCGCATACAACATCCTCAAGCGCGGGCTGGATGCCGACGCCATCCGCGCCGCCGCCGACGACCCGGCCGAACTCACCGACCTCGGCCTGCGCTACGACCTGACCGTGCCGCTGGCGCGCTTCTATGCGTCCCACCGGGGCGAGCTGCCCACCGTCTTCCGCTCGATCCAGATCGCCCCGGTATGGCGTGCCGAGCGGCCGCAGAAGGGCCGCTACCGCCAGTTCGTGCAGTGCGACATCGACATCATCGGCGACGGGTCGGCCCGTGCCGAGGCGGAGCTCGCGGTCGCGACCCTGGACACGCTCGACGCGCTCGGTCTCGAAGGCGGCAGCATCCGCATCAACGACCGCCGGGCTCTTGACTGGATGCTCGACACCTTCGGGTTCGCCGCCTCCGAGCGAGCCGGCGTGCTGATCACGATCGACAAGCTCGACAAGATCGGTGCCCACGGCGTGGCCGCGGAACTTCGCGATCGCGGTGCCGAGGAGTCCGCGGTGAGTGCCTTCGAGGCGTTCCTGACCCGTCCGCAGACCACGGAGCTGCCTCCGTACGGTGAGCGGCAGATCCGCAAGGCGCTGCCCGAGGACGCCCCGGACGAGTTCGTCGCGCACCTCGTCGGCATCGGCGAGGCGGTCGCGGCGGCCCGTGACGGCGAGCACATCCCGCTCGTCTTCGACCCGTTCCTCGTGCGCGGGATGGGGTACTACACCGGCACGATCCTCGAGCTCGCGCACCCGAGCGTGTCCTACTCGCTCGGCGGCGGCGGGCGATACGACGGGATGATCGGGCGGTTCCTCGGACAGGACGTGCCCGCCGTGGGGTTCTCGATCGGGTTCGAACGGATCGTCGATCTCATCGCCGAAGCCACGGACGCCGGAGCCGAGGCGGTGGTGCTCGTGCACGACCGCGACGTCCCGGTCGGCGAACTCGTCGCGCACAAGGCCCGGCTCATCGGCACCGGCGCCCGCGTACGGCTCGAGACCCGCACCAAGAACCTGAAGGCGCTGCTCGAGCGGGCCACGGCCGACGGCTACAGCCGCTTCGCGCTCGTGTCGGCGGGGGCGAGCGACCTGGAGCTCAAGCCGCTCGCCTGATCGCCGTCAGCCGGCCGACATCGACGCCGCCCATTCGGCGACGCGGGCCGCGGACTCCTCCTCGGAGAGGTCCTCGACCCGGGTCATGATCGACCAGCGCACGCCGAACGGATCGCGGATGCTGGCGAACCGGTCGCCGGATACGAACGTCGACGGCGCCTCGCGCAGCGTGGCCCCGGCCGCGACAGCGCGCTCGGTGACGGCATCCACGTCCGGCACGTAGAGGCCGAGCGAGTAGCAGTCCGCATCGCCGTCGGGGGCGGGCACGAGCCCGTAGTCCGGCGACGGCTCGCCGATCTGCAGGATGCCGGTGCCGAAGTCCAGGCCGGCGTGCACGACGACACCGCCGAACTCCGTGACGTCCGTCACCCGCGCGCCGAACACGTCGTGATAGAAGTCCAGGGCTCCCTTCGCTTCGCGGATCGCGACGAAGGGCGTGATGCTCGTCGCGACGTTCGGCCGACCGTCGGTCGTGTGGTTTCCGGTGATTCCCGTCGTGTTCTCTGTCGTCATGACACGAATCTATGGACTGCCGGTGCCGGGGTCTTGGAGATTCGCGACACGTCGGTCGATGGCCTTGCCGGGTGACCGATGCGACGCGCGGTGCGCTGTACCCGGAGCGGCTGCCCGACTTCACCCGACTCCGGCCGGAGGGCGCGGCGGAGGAACTCGTCGAATGGTTCTGGATCCCGGTGTGGGACCTTGCCGACGGCCTCCTGTCGCCGCAGCGCACCCTCGCGTATCCGGCCGCGAACCTCGTCGTGGAAAGTGGCACGGCGACCCTGTGGGGCGCGACGACGCAGGCGGCGCAGCGCGAGCTGACGGGTCGGGGCTGGGCGGTGGGCGCGGTGCTTCGCCCGGCCGCGCTCGCGGTGCTGTGCGCGCAGCCCGGTGGGCTGATCGACGGACACATCGAGGTCGATGCGCCCGACCTCGCGGCATCCGTCACCGCGGTCATGCCTGCCGACATCCCGGCGGCGACCTCGGCGTTCGGCGCGTGGCTGTGCGCGCGCGTCGGCGAACCGTCCGGCGAGGCGCGACTGGCCAACGACATGGCGCGCCTGCTCATGACCGACTCCGCCGTGCTGCGGGTCGAGGATGCCGCGGCGCGACTGTCGGTCTCGCCGCGCACGCTGCAGCGCCTCGCGCACCGCACCGTCGGGCTGCCGCCCGCGGCGGTGATCCGGCGCCGCGGGCTCCAGGAGGCCGCGCAGCGCGTGCGTGAGAATCCGGATGAGCCGCTCGCGGCGATCGCCGCGGAACTCGGCTACAGCGACCAGGCGCACCTTGCCGCCGACTTCCGCACCGTTCTCGGACTCACCGCCACCCGGTACCGGGCCGGCGAATGAGCGGCACCAGGCCGGACGGGATGCCGGGCGGGCGCTACGCTGATCCGCTGAGCGCCGGATGGATCGGCGCGATCCCCGCACCCGGACCGGAGGGCAGATGACGAGTTCGAGCGCCGACGAGACGCGTACCGACGAAGACGCGATGCGGCCCGACGAGTCCGCACTCGCGGCCGTGGGCGCGCTGCTGCTCGAGGCCGAGCTGTCGGTGACCGACGTGCGGGATGCGCTGCTGCACGTCTGGCGGGCAGGCGGCCGCGACCCCGCGCCGCCCGTCGCCGTGCTGCCGGCGGCGGTGATGGTGGGGAGCGCGGGTGCGCGGCCGGGGACCGCCATGGCGATCGTCCCCTCCCAGTCGCTCACCATCCGGCAGGGCGCCCACGCCATCCGCCTGGCTCACGGGCTGGCCGACGGCGGCATCCGCCTCGACGACGCCGAGTCGCGCGTCCGGGCCATCCGGCTGATGCGCCTCGCGCACCCGGACCTCGCGTGGGCGGTCGGCAGTGCACTCGTGTCGGGCGGACTCGCTCTCGTGTTCCGCTGCCCGTGGTGGGCGATCGCGGCCGCGACGGTGGTCGGTCTGCTCCTCGCCGTCGTCACCGGGCTGATGGGCCGGGTCCGTCCCGCCGCGGCCCTCGTGCCCTTCGTCGCCGCCTTCCTCTCGACGACCGCGCTGGCGGTGATCGACGCCGCCTTCGGGCTCGGGCCCATTCCGCTGTTCGCCGTGTGCGCGCCCATCGCGATCCTGGTGCCCGGCGCACTGATCACGAACGCGCTCCTGGAGCTGACGGCGACCGACATCGTCACCGGATCGGCGCGGCTCATGTACGGCCTGATCGTGCTCGGCTTCATGTACGTCGGCATCATCGCCGGCGGCGCCGTCGCCGGAGTCCACGTCGACGAGCGATCGGCGAGTCTCGTCGGCGCGACGATCACGGGGGCCGGTGGCGGGGCCGCCTGGGGCGGCGTGCCGCCGGCTCCGGTCGCGTGGCTGGGCGTCGTCGGTCTGGCGCTCGGCGTGTGCGTCGCGTTCGGCTCCGGCATCCGGCTGGCCGTCGTGAGCATCGTCGTGATGCTGTGCACGTATGGCCTCCTGACCACTCTCGGTCCGGCTTTCGGCGCACCGGTCGCCACCGGCATCGCCGGTGCCGTGCTGTTCGTCGCGGCGCGTCTGCTGGAGCGGATGCCGCTGGGGGTGCCGGCATCCGTCATGTTCCGTCCCGCCTTCCTGCTGCTCGTGCCCGGCACGGTGGGACTGGTCGCGCTCGCGTCGCTCGGTTCGTCGTCGGCGCAGGCGGCGGTGCTGACGTTCGTCAGCCTGTGCATCGGCGTCAAGGCCGGCTCGGTCATGGTCGACACGAACTGGGCGGGGGCGTTCGGCCGGCGGATGCCGCGACGCTACCGTCCCTGACGGACGCTCGCCCGGAGCCGCGGCGCGGATAGGGTTGACCGCACCCCCGGGGTGTGCGGGAGGATCGGCGGATGAGTCTTCGCATCCGCACCACCCTCCAACCGCAGGGCCCTGCGACCGCCATCGAGCTCACCGACGAGCAGGTGTCCGCGCTCGGCGGAGGCAAGCGCGCGGCCGTCCGGGTGTCGATCGGCGAGCGCACTGTGCCGCTCCGGCTCGGGGTCATGGGCGGGCGGAACCTCATCGGGCTGTCGAAGGCCGCGCGCGCCGACCTCGGCGTCGAGATCGGCGACACGGTCGAGGCCGTCGTCGAGCTCGACATGCAGGAACGTAGCGTGGATGTGCCGGACGACCTCGCCGCCGCCCTCGGTGCCGACCCGTCGGTGCGTGCCGCGTTCGACGCCCTGCCCTACACCGCCCGCAAGGAGCACGCCCGGGCGGTGTCCGAGGCCAAGCGGCCCGAGACACGGGAGCGTCGCATCGCCGCGATCGTGGCGCAGCTGGGCGGCTGACGGCATCCGGCCCTCGCCGGCGCCGCTCTCTTGACCGCTGCCGGCGGGCACGCGACCCTGAGGCATGACCGAACTCACGCTGGATGCCGCACGCCGCCTCGACGCCTACCTGACCGACACGCTCGTCGGCCACGACGAGAGCCTCGCCCGGGCGGTGGCGGATCAGGATGCCGCCCACCTGCCGTCGATCGAAGTCGCGCCGGTGAACGGCAAGCTCCTGCATCTGCTCGCCCGCATCTCCGGCGCGCGGCGCGTGCTCGAGATCGGGACCCTCGGCGGATACTCCACCATCTGGATGGCGCGGGGCATCCCCGCCGACGGCATCGTGACCACGATCGAGGCCGAGCCCGCGCACGCCGCTGTGGCCCGTGCGAACCTCGATCGCGCCGGCGTCGGGCACAAGGTGGAGATCCGCCTCGGGCGCGCCGTCGACGTGCTGCCGACCCTGCCCGGCGACTACGACCTCGTGTTCATCGACGCCGACAAGGAGTCCAACACCACCTACCTCGACTGGGCTGCCCGGCTCGGTCACCCCGGCACGGTCGTGGTGGTGGACAACGTCGGGCGCGGGGGAGATGTGGCCGACCCCGCGGTGACCGCCTCGCACGTGACCGGCACGCGCGCCGGCCTCGCAATGCTCGGATCCGACCCCCGCTTCGACGCGACGGCGCTGCAGACCATCGACCGCAAAGGGTGGGACGGCGTGGCGATCGCCGTGCTCACCGACGTGGTCGACGTGACGGGGGATGACATCGCCCCTTGACCCCTCGGATGACGCGGACGCGCCCCGCTAGACTCGGAAACCCCACCCCCTCCAAACGAAGGAGCCCACCCGTGGCACTGATCGAGGCTGTAGGCGCACGCGAGATCCTGGACTCGCGCGGCAACCCGACCGTCGAGGTGGAGGTGCTCCTCGACGACGGCATCGTGCAGCGCGCCGCCGTCCCGTCGGGTGCGTCCACCGGCGCGTTCGAGGCGTACGAGCTCCGCGACGGCGACAAGAGCCGCTACAACGGCAAGGGCGTGCTGAAGGCCGTCGACGCGGTGATCGACGAGCTCGGTCCGGCGATCGAGGGCGTCGACGCCTCCGAGCAGCGTGTCATCGACGAGATCCTCATCGAGACCGACGGCACCCCGAACAAGTCGCGCACCGGCGCCAACGCGATCCTCGGCGTCAGCCTCGCGGTGGCCAAGGCGGCGGCCGACAGCGCCGACCTTCCGCTGTTCCGGTACCTCGGCGGCCCGTCCGCGCACATCCTGCCCGTGCCGCTGTTCAACGTCATCAACGGCGGCGAGCACGCCGACAACGGCATCGACATGCAGGAGTTCTTCCTCGCCCCGATCGGCGCATCGAGCTTCGCGGAGGCCCTGCGCTGGGGCGCCGAGACCTATCACGTCCTCAAGGGCGAGCTGAAGGCGGCGGGCTTCAACACGGGCCTCGGCGACGAGGGCGGCTTCGCCCCCGATCTGCCCAGCAACCGCGAAGGTCTGGACTTCCTGGTTCGCGCCATCGAGAAGGCCGGCTTCACACCCGGCAGTGAGATCGCCGTGGGCCTGGACGTCGCCGCGACAGAGTTCTTCGAGAACGGCGTGTACCGCCTGGAGAACAAGGACTGGACGGCCGCCGAGCTCACCGATTACTACGTCGGCCTGGTGAACGACTATCCGATCGTCACGATCGAGGACGCCCTCGCCGAAGACGACTGGGACGCCTGGAAGGCCCTCACCGACGCGCTCGGCACGAAGGTCCAGCTCGTCGGCGACGACCTGTTCGTCACCAACCCGGAGCGTCTCGCGAAGGGCATCGAGCTCGGTGTCGCGAACTCGCTCCTGGTCAAGGTGAACCAGATCGGCACGCTGTCCGAGACGCTCGATGCGATCAGCCTGGCGCACCGTTCCGGCTACACCACGATGCTCTCGCACCGTTCCGGCGAGACCGAGGACACGACGATCGCGGACCTCGCCGTCGCCGTGGACTCGGGTCAGATCAAGTCCGGTGCGCCTGCCCGTTCGGAGCGCGTCGCGAAATACAATCAGCTTCTGCGCATCGAAGAAGAGCTGGGTGATGCCGCTGAGTACATCGGCGCCGCCGCCTTCCCGCGCTTCGGCAAGTAAGGCCTGATCAGCGCACCAGAGCAATCGATCCGAGAGGGGAGCCGCATGAGACGTCCG
>DATMTQ010000130.1:0-9839 GCA_035564095.1 Microbacterium sp.
CCGTGGGCCAGGCCCTCGTCGAGTTCCTCGCGCACCAGTACACCATCGACGGCGACTATCGCTCCCGCACGATCCCGGGCATGTTCGGCATCTTCGGGCACGGGAACGTCGCCGGGATCGGGCAGGCGCTCAAACAGGCGAACGTGCACGACCCGGCGCTGATGCCGTACTACCAGGCGCGCAACGAGCAGGCCATGGTGCATCAGGCCGTCGGATTCAGCCGCATCCACCGGCGTCGCGCCACGCTCGCCGCGACCGCTTCCGTCGGCCCCGGCGCCGCGAACATGCTCACCGGCGCCGCCCTGGCGACCGCCAACCGGCTGCCCGTGCTGCTGCTGCCGAGCGACACGTTCGCCACGCGCGTCGCCGACCCGGTGCTGCAGCAGCTGGAGCATCCGCACGACCTCGGCGTGCAGGTGACGGATGCCTTCCGGCCGCTCAGCCGCTTCTTCGACCGCGTGCAGCGCCCCGAGCAGCTCTTCTCGATCGCCCTCGCCGCGATGCGCGTGCTCACCGACCCCGCCGAGACCGGCGCGGTCACCATCGCCCTCCCCGAAGACGTGCAGGCCGAGACCATCGCCGTGCCCGAGGAGTTCCTGCAGGACCGCGAGTGGCACATCCGCCGTCCCGTGCCGGAGCGCTGGGCGCTGGACGCCGCGGCCGCCGCGATCGCGGGCGCGCAGCGTCCGTTCCTCGTCGCCGGCGGCGGCGTGCTCTACTCCGACGCGGAGAACGAGCTGCGCACGTTCGTCGAGCAGACCGGCATCCCCGTCGGAACCTCGCAGGCCGGCGGCGGCGTGCTCGACTGGGACCACCCCCAGTACCTCGGCGGGGTGGGCGCCACCGGCACCACCGCGGCCAATCGCCTCGCCGCCGAGGCCGACGTCGTGATCGGCATCGGCACCCGGTACAGCGACTTCACCACGGCGAGCCGCACCGCGTTCCAGAATCCGGACGTGCGGTTCGTGAACGTCAACGTGGCCTCCTTCGACGCGTATAAGCACGGCACCCAGCTGCCGGTGATCGCCGACGCCCGCGAGACGCTCGTCGCGCTGCAGTCCGCGCTCGTCGGCTACCGCGTGCCGGCCGCGCACGCCGAACGCGTCGCGGCCGAGAAGCAGGCGTGGGATGCCGCGGTGGATGCCTCGCTCACCCCGACCGACGCCGACCTGCCCGGGCAGCCCGAGATCATCGGCGCCGTGCAGGCGGCATCCGACCCCCGCGACGTGGTGGTGCAGGCGGCCGGGTCCCTTCCCGGCGACCTGCACAAGCTGTGGCGCGTGCGCGACCCGCTCGGCTACCACGTGGAGTACGCGTTCTCGTGCATGGGCTACGAGATCGCCGGCGGCATGGGCGTCAAGCGCGGGCTCGAGGCCCAGGGCGACGACCGCGACGTGATCGTCATGATCGGCGACGGGTCGTACCTGATGCTGCACTCCGAGCTCGCCACCGCGGTCGCGGAGGGCATCAAGATCGTGCTCGTGCTCATCGACAACCGCGGCTACGCGTCGATCGGGCACCTGTCGGAGACCGTCGGCTCGCAGCGCTTCGGCACCCGCTACCGCTACCTCGACCCGGAGCACCGCAACTTCGAGACCGGCGATCTGCTCGACGCCGTCGACTTCCCGGTGAACGCGCGCAGCTACGGGCTGCACGTCATCGAGGTCGCCCCGGGCGCGGGGGCAGCCGTGCGGCTGCAGCAGGCCGTCGCGGATGCCAAGGCGCATCCCACGTCCACGCTCGTGTACATCCCGTCCGACCCGTTCGTGTACGCGCCCGAGGGCGAGGGCTGGTGGGACGTGCCCGTCGCAGCGACCTCCGACCTCGACAGCACCCGGCAGGCCCGGGCCGAATACGAAGAGCAGCAGCGCGCCCAGCGCCCCCTGCTCGGGTAGCACACCACCGGCATCCACACCCCGAAAGAGACCCACATGACCATCGACACCGCGACCGCAGGACTGCGCATCGGCACCGCTCCCGACTCGTGGGGCGTGTGGTTCCCGGAGCATCCGCGGCAGATCCCGTGGCAGCGCTTCCTCGACGAGGTGCAGGCCGCCGGCTACCACTTCATCGAGCTCGGGCCGTACGGGTATCTGCCCACCGACCCGAACCGGCTCTCCGACGAGCTCGCCGAGCGCGACCTGGAGATCTCCGGCGGCACGGTGTTCACCGGCTTCCACAAGGGAGACGACCAGTGGCAGCGCGCGTGGGACCAGGTGCTGCAGGTCGCCACCCTCACCCGGGCCATGGGCGCCGAGCACATCGTCGTCATCCCGGACCTCTGGCGCTCGGACGCCACCGGGGAGGCCCTCGAGGCGCGCACACTCGATGCCGACCAGTGGACCCGGCTCGCCGCCGGGCACGACCGGCTCGGCAAGGCGCTGCTGGAGGAGTACGGGCTCAAGCAGCAGTTCCACTCGCACGCCGACAGCCACGTGGGCACGCGCCGCGAGGTGGAGCGCCTGCTGGATGCCACCGACCCGCGCTACCTGAACCTGTGCCTGGACACGGGTCACTACGCCTACTACGGCGGCGACAGCGTGCAGCTCATCCAGGACCACCCCGACCGCATCGGCTACCTGCACCTCAAGCAGGTCGACCCCGAGCTGCGGTTCGAGGTGCTCAAGAACGACGTGCCGTTCGCGGATGCCGCGATCGACATCATGGTCGAGCCGCCGGCCGGCGTCCCCGACTTCGCGCCCGTCATCGAGGCGGTCTCGGCCATCGACCCGGACATCTTCGCGATCGTCGAGCAGGACATGCCCGGCGTCGACATCGACCTGCCCGCCGGCATCGCCACCCGCACCCGTGAGCACATCTTCGGCTGCACGCCGCTGACCCGCACCCGCTGACAACCATGCGCGCTGAGCCTGTCGAAGGCCCGGGAACTGCCCTTCGACAAGCTCAGGGCGCTGAAAGATATTGCCCTTCGACGAGCTCAGGGCGCTGAAAAGGAGAACCACATGACCACCACCGCAGAGCTGCGGGTCGGCGTCGTCGGCGCCGGCCAGATGGGCGCGGACCACATCAAGCGCCTGACCCACCGCATCACCGGCGCGCACGTGTCGGCGATCGTCGAACCGGATGCCGCGCGCGCCGCCGCCGCGGCGGAGCTCGCCCCCGGCTCGGTCGCGTTCGCGAGCCTCGAGGAGGCCATCGCCGCCGACGCCCTCGACGCGGTCGTCATCGCGACGCCCGGCAAGTTCCACGAGCCGGTGCTGCTGCCCGCGATCCGGGCGGGCCTGCCGACCCTGTGCGAGAAGCCGCTCACCGAGGACGCGGCATCCTCCTGGCGCGTACTCGAGGCCGAGATGGCCGGCGGCAAGAAGGTCCTGCAGGTCGGGTTCATGCGCCGCTTCGACCGGGAGTACGCGCAGCTGCGCGAGTTCATCGCCGGGAAGGATGCCGGCGAGCTGCTCATGCTGCGCTGCGTGCACCGCAATCCGTCGGTGCTGGACTACTACACGCAGGAGATGCTCATCGCCGACTCGGTCGTGCACGAGTTCGACGTGGTGCCGTGGCTCGTCGGGTCGTCGATCCGCTCCGTGCAGGTGCGCCACGGCCGCCGCAACTCGCTGTCGCCCGCCCACCTCGACGAGCCGATCCTCGTGCTCATCGAGCTCGAGAACGGCGTGCTCGCCGACGTCGAGATGAACGTCAGCGTGCAGTTCGGCTACCAGGTCGCGACCGAGGCCGTGTTCGAGAAGGGCATCGCCCGCATCGGACAGCCCGCCGGCATGCAGGTGTGGGAGGACGGCCGGTTCAGCGTCGGCGAGCACCGCAGCTTCGTCACGCGGTTCGCCGAGGCTTACGACATCGAGGTGCAGGCGTGGGTGGATGCCGCCGCGCAGGGCACGATGGCCGGGCCGTCCGCGTGGGACGCCTACCGCGTGTCCGTCGCCGTCGAGGCCGGTGTGCGTGCGCTCCACGAGACCGGTCCGGTGGAGCTCGACCTCCCCGCCCAGCCCGACTTCTACGCCTGACAACCCGGTCGTTGAGCGAGCGAAGCGAGACGAAACGCAGCTGCCGTCGAGACCATCTGCGTTTCGTCTCGTCGCTTCGCTCCTCGCTCGACGACCGCATCGCATAAACCCCGGTCGTTGAGCGAGCGAAGCGAGACGAAACGCAACGACTGCATCGCAAGGAGAAACCGACATGGTGAAGATCGCCCTCGACCCGACCCCGTTCCACGACGGGTACGACTTCCTGGACTTCTTCGACCTGGCCGCGCGGGCCGGGTACGAGTGGATCCAGCTGACGCCGCATCCCGACTTCATCCCGTTCTTCTCGCACCCGCGGGTGGACCGGGCGTACCTGGAGACGGTGCGCAAGCGCGCCGCGGACGCCGGCGTCGGCATCTCGTCGCTGCTGCCCGTGCAGCGCTGGTCGTGGCCGGAGGAGCTGCCCCGCGAGGCGGCGGTGCGCAACTGGAAGCGCATCATCGACATCGCGTCGGAGCTCGAGGTGCCGGTGATCAATACCGAGTTCTCCGGCCGCCCGGAGCGCGCCGAGGAGTCCGAAGCCGGGTTCTACCGGTCGATGGAGGCGCTGCTGCCGGTCATCGAGACCTCCGGCGTGACCGTCAACATCGACCCGCACCCCGACGACTTCGTCGAGGACGGCCTGGATGCCTGGCGCATCATCCGGGGCCTCGACAGCAACGCCGTCGGCTTCGTGTACGTCGGCAGCCACACGTTCCACTACGGCGACCGGGCCGAGACGCTCATCCCGGCGCTCGGCACCCGGCTCGGCGCCGTGTACACGGCCGACACGTTCGACCACCGCCGCTCGCACGGTCTGCGGTACATCTCGAACCCGCCGGGCAACGCGGTGCGGATCCACCAGCACCTCCGCATCGGCGACGGCGACGTCGACTGGCAGCAGCTGTTCGCGACGCTCGCGGCATCCGGCTTCCTCGACCGCGAGGACGCCGTCATCTGCTCGAACGTCTTCGCGGAGGACGAGACCGCCGCCGAGACGTCGGCGTGGCAGCTCGACCGCATCCGGCAGCTCATCGCCGAGGCCCGCGGATGACGCGGCTCGGCGTCGGGCTCATCAGCGTCGGGTGGATGGGCCGCGCCCATTCCCGCGCGTACCGCAATGTGCGGGAGCACTTCCCGGAGCTGACCCTGACCCCCGAGCTCGTGGTGGCGGCCGACCTCGCCGAGCGGGGCCGGGCCGAGGCCGTGGACCTGCTCGGCTACGGCCGCGCGGTCGCCGACTACCGTGAGCTGCTCGCCGATCCGGCCGTGGACGTCGTGTCGATCTGCGCCCCGAACTTCCTGCACCGCGAGATGGCGCTCGAAGCCGCCGCGGCGGGCAAGCCGTTCTGGATCGAGAAGCCGATGGGGCGCGGGCTGCACGAGAGCGCCGAGATCGCGCAGGCCGCGCAGGATGCCGGCATCCTCACCTGCGTCGGCTTCAACTACCGCAACGCCCCCGCGATCGAGGTCGCCCGGCAGCTCGTCGCGGACGGGCGGCTGGGCACCGTGACGAACGTGCGGGTGTCGTTCCTGGCGGACTACTCGTCCGACCCGCAGGCGCCGCTGATGTGGCGGTTCAACCGGGAGCGGGCGGGATCTGGCGTGTACGGCGACCTGCTCTCGCACGGATTCGACCTGGCGTCGTACGTGACCGGTCAGGCCGTGCGCGAGGTGTCGGCGGCGCAGGGCACGTACATCGCGACGCGCCCCGTGCTCGTCGGCGCCGCCGTCGGGCACAACGCGACCGGCGGCGACGAGCGCGGCCCCGTCGAGAACGAGGACTACGCCGCCGTCATCGCCCGACTCGAGTACGGGGCCCTCGCGGTCTTCGAGTCGAGCCGCATCGCGATCGGCCCGCGCGCCGAGTACGTCATCGACGTGTACGGCACCGAGGGGTCGCTGCGCTGGGACTTCCAGCGGCTGAACGAGCTGCAGGTCGCCTTCCGCGGCGACCGCCGCTACGGTTACACGACGCTGTTCATGGGGCCGGGCGACGGCGAGCACGGGCGGTTCCAGCCCGGCGCCGGCACCTCGATGGGCTTCGACGACCTCAAGACGATCGAGGCCTCCCTGTTCCTGCGGTCGCTCGAGACCGGTGTGCAGCACGGCCCGTCGGTCGCCGACGGCGTCGCCGCGGCGCGCGTCGCGGACGCCGCCGAGCGCTCCGGCGCCTCCGGCCGGTGGGTCCCCGTCCCCTGATCCAGGACCTCGCGCCCTGAGCCGCACCCGCGCCCTGAGCCGCACCCGCGCCCTGAGCCTGTCGAAGGGCACTCCCGGGGCGTGTGCAGCGCTTCGACAAGCTCAGCGCGGGGCTCCTGTTGCGCCCTGAGCCTGTCGAAGGGCACTCCCGGGGCGTGTGCAGCGCTTCGACGAGCTCAGCGCGCGTGGTGGTGCTCAGCGCCCCGGAGGCTCAGCGCCCGGGGTCTTCTTGCGCCCCGAGCCTGCCCGCGATCGCGACAGTTCGGGCAGGTCGCCGAGCCGGCCCTCGATCAGGGCGATCTTCTTCGCCCGGCTCCAGCCCTGGATCTGCTTCTCGAGCCGGAACGCGTGGTCCACGCGGTCCGTCGGCGCACACCACACGAGTCGCACCGGGCGCCGGCGTCGCGTGTGGTTCGCGGCCCAGTCGTCGTCGTTGTTGTGTTGCCACACGCGATAGTCGACATCGTGATCGGTGCTTCCGGTGTAGAAGCTGCCGTCTCTGCACTCGAGGATGTAGACGTACGCCATGTCCGGCATCATGTCGGGTGCTTCGGACATCGTGCGCCCTGAGCCTGTCGAAGGGCAGGTCTTTCGAGTGTGGGGACTGCGCTTCGACAAGCTCAGCGCGCGGGCTCCTGGTGCGCCCTGAGCCTGTCGAAGGGCAGTGCGAGGGCGGGGAGTGCGCTTCGACAGGCTCAGCGCGCGGGGGCTCAGCGCGCGGGGCGGTCAGGATGCTGCGAGCGAGGAGGCGAGGGCGGCATCTGCGGCGCGGAGCACCTGGGCCGCGACTGCGACGCCCTCCTCGCGGCCGAGGGAGACGTCCTCGTGCTCGATGTTCACCAGCATGTCGGGGTCCACCTCGTGGAGCGCGCGCAGGAACTCGGTCCAGTACTCGACCGGGTGGCCCTTGCCGAGGGCGACGAAGTCCCACGACGAGTCCTTCGGCCACTCGTTGGCCCACTCGTCGCCGCCGAGGTTGGTGCGCGGCTCGTCGGCCCGCAGCCGGCGGAACCCGTTGTCGAGCACGCCGTTCAGCTCGGCGTACTCGGTGTTGACGCGGATGTCCTTCGCGGCCGCATGGAACACCAGCGGCCCCAGGTGCCGCACCACGGCGACCGGGTCCATCTGCTGCCAGAACAGGTGCGAGGCATCCAGCTCGACGCCCACATGCGTCGCGCCGGTGCGATCCACCAGCTGCTCGATCGTGCGCACGTTGAACACGACGTTCTGCGGGTGCAGCTCCAGCGCCACCTTCACGTCGTGGTCCGCGGCGAACCGGTCCATCTCGCGCCAGAAGTCCGCAGCCACGGCCAGCTGCTCCTCGACGATGGTCAGGGCGGTCGAGTTCCAGGCGTTCACCACCCAGTTCGGACGCGTTGCGCCGCGCTCGCCGCCGGGCAGGCCCGACATGGTGACGACACGGTGCTGCCCCAGGCGCGACGCGAGCTTGATGCTGCGGCGGATGTCCTCGGCGTGCTTCGGACCGATCGCCGGATCCGGGTGCAGCGGGTTGCCGTTGCAGTTCAGGCCCGCGATCGACACCCCGGTGCCCTCGAAGACGCCGAGGAACTCGTCGCGCGCGGCGTTGCTGGCGAGGATCTCGTCGATGTTCGGCACGTGCACCGGTGGCAGGAATCCGCCGGTGTTGAGCTCGATGCCGGTGAGCCCGTTGTCCGCGATGACGCGCAGCGCGTCGGGCAGCGGACGGTCGTGCAGGATGGCGTTGTACAGACCGAGCTTCATGCGCGGGCCTCCTCGAGGATCGTGACGGTCGCGCCGCCGTTCAGAGCCGACTGGGCTGCGGCATCCAGCAGCAGCATGTTGCGGAGGGCATCCGCGAAGTCCGCATTGCGCGGAAGGGACTCGGCCTCCGGGATGCCGGCGACCTCTTCGAGGAATGCGCGCGCCTGGAACACGAATCCCTCGTTCTGGCCGATCCCGACGCCCGGGGCGTCCATCGGCAGCCCGCCGTGCCAGTACGGGTGGCCGGGGCCGAGCACGATGGTGCGCCAACCTGCGAGGGCGGGGTTCTCGTCGTGCAGGAACAGCTCCACGACGCCCGGGTTGCGGAAGTCGAACCGAGCCGCGCCCTTCTCGCCGAACACCTGGACGGCGAGCGAGTTGGGGTGGCCGGCGGCGACCCGCGACACCTGCAGCGTGGCGTTGGCCCCGTTCTCGAGCAGGGCGCTGAAGGTCGCGACGTCGTCGTTCTCGACGGCGGCGAACTCGTCGGTGACGGCGACCTGACCGCGGCCCGAGATCGCGCCGGCCGGAACGGGGCGCTGCGGGATGACGGTGTTCAGCGTGCCCCCGTGCACCGAGGTGATGCGGCTGTCGGCGGCGAACTCGACGAGGTAGCTGAGGTGGCTGCCGACGTCGGCGAGGGCGCCTGAGCCGGCCGGTCCCTTGAAGCGCCAGCTCATCGGCACGGCGGGGTCGGCGGCGTAGTCGGTCCAGTAGCTGGCGTCGAGGTTGTAGATGCGGCCGAGCGTGCCCTCGGCGGCGAGCTTGCTGAGCAGAGCGAAGCCGGGGGAGCGGCGGAACGTGAGGCCGATGCGCGCGATGCCCTTCGCCGCGGCGGCGGCATCCACCATCGCGACGGCATCCTCGATCGTGTCCGACAGCGGCTTCTCGCACAACACGTGCTTGCCGGCGGCGAGCAGCGCCTCGACGATCTCGCGGTGCAGGCGGTTGGCGACGACGACCGACACCACGTCGATGTCGTCGGCCTCCACGATGGCCTGCCACGACGTGTCGTGACGCTCGTACCCGAACCGCTCGGCGGTCTCCTTCGCGGCCGGTTCGTAGACGTCGGCGATCGAGACGAGCCGCACCTTCGGCAGCGCGGCGCTGTAGACGGTGGTGGCACTGCGGTAAGCGGCGGCATGCGCCTTGCCGGCCATGCCGGCGCCGATGACGGCGACACCGATGTCGGTCGTGCTCATGGGTTTCCTTCGTATGGGGGTGGGTTCGGGGCGGGATGCCGGATACGATCTCCTTGGCAGTGGAGCGCTCCAACACGTCCACCGTAGACTTGTCCATATGTCCTGTCAATAGCCGATTCGAGGAGGTCCGGATGTCGCGTCCGACCATCTACGACGTGGCCGCTGCGGCGGGCGTCTCGAAGTCGCTCGTCTCGCTCGTGCTGCGCGGCTCGCCGCGCGTGAGCGAGGACTCCCGGCGCGCCGTCGAGGAGGCGATCCGGCGGCTGGACTACCGGCCGAGCCGTGCGGCGAGCTCGCTCGCCTCGGACCGCACCGAGTCCGTCGGCCTGCTCATCGACGACTACGCGAACCCCTGGTTCATCGACCTGGCCCGGGGCCTGCACGAGGTGCTCGGACCGGAGGGATACCGGCTCAGCGTGGTCGACGTCGCGACGGCGTCGCCGGCCGAGGACCCGGTGGAGGGGCTGCTCTCCAGCCGGGTCGACGGCATCGTCGTGGCGATGGACGTCCCCGGGGTGCTGCTGCGGCCGAGCGCACCGCCGCTCGTGATCGCGGGGACGCGTGCGCACCTCGCCGACGCGGACTCGGTGGCCAACGACGACCGGGCCGGAGCCCGGCTCGCCGTGGAGCATCTGCTGGGGCTCGGTCACACCCGCATCGTGCACCTGCCCGCGGCGGGCGGCGCCGGCATTGCGCGCGCGGACAGCGCCGC
>DATMTQ010000131.1:0-23978 GCA_035564095.1 Microbacterium sp.
TCGGCGCGGTCGCGGTGCTCGCCGCGCACACCCTCGACGACCAGGCCGAGACCGTGCTGCTGGGCCTCGCGCGCGGCGCGGGTGCCGCGAGCCTGCAGGGGATGCCTCCCCTCGCCGAGCGCGACGGCATCCTGCTGCTGCGTCCGCTCCTCGGCATCCGGCGCGCCGACACCGCCGCCGCGTGCGCGGCGCAGCATCTGGAGCCCTGGGCCGACCCGCACAACGACGACCCGCGCTACGCCCGGGTGCGGGTGCGGCGGACCGTGCTGCCGACCCTGGAATCCGAGCTCGGGCCCGGCATCGCCGAGGCCCTGGCCCGCACGGCCGAGCAGCTGCAGGAGGATGCCGCGGCCTTCGCCGACATGATCGACGAGACCATCGAGGACATCGTCGAGCACGCCGAGGCCGGTATCGCGGTGTCGGCTGCCGCGCTCGCGGCGAATCCCGCGGCGCTGAGGCACCGCATCATCCGGCACGTCGTCGCGTCGGAGTTCGGCGCGAGCCTCACTCGCACGCAGACCCTCGAGGTCGCCCGCCTCGCCACGGACTGGGCCGGCCAGGGCCCGATCGACCTGCCCGCCTGCCGCGCCCGTCGCACCGGCGCCCTCGTCGTGTTCGAGGCCGCCCCGCGCACGTAGAATCGGGGGATGCGCGCGGCCGACATCGCAGACCAGCTCAGCACCGTCCTCGTCACCGAGGAGCAGATCCACGCCAAGCTCGACGAGGTCGCCGCGCAGGTGGCGGCCGACTACGAGGGCAAGGACCTGCTGCTGATCGGCGTGCTCAAGGGCGCGGTCATGGTCATGGCCGACTTCTCGCGTGCGCTGCCGCGCACCGTGCCGATGGACTGGATGGCGGTGTCTTCCTACGGCGCCGCGACCCGATCGAGCGGCGTCGTGCAGATCCGCAAGGACCTGGACACCGACCTCCACGGCAAGCACGTGCTGATCGTCGAGGACATCATCGACTCGGGCCTCACCCTGAGCTGGCTGCTCGAGAACTTCGCGTCGCGCGGCGCCGAGTCGGTCGAGGTGTTCGCCCTGCTGCGCAAGCCGGATGCTGCGAAGGTGCACGTCGACTGCAAGTACATCGGGTTCGACATCCCGAACGAATTCGTCGTCGGCTACGGCCTCGACTACGCGGAGACCTACCGCAACCTGCGTGACGTGGCCATCCTCGCCCCGCACGTGTACAGCTGAGCGCACCGCCGGGCGGAATCCTTTGTACGCCGTCGGCGAATGCCCAGTCACCCCATGGTTCTGCCGCGATACCCTGAATTCACTGCCCGTACCGTCGGGCATGCAACGAAAGGGCTCGGGGGCATCCCCGCACCATGGACTTCAAGAAGATCTCCCGTAATCCGCTGATCTACGTGGCGCTCATCGTGGTGCTGCTGATCGTCGGCTTCTCGCTCATGTCCAGTCTGAGCGGTGCGAAGCAGATCACGACCGAACAGGGTCTGACGCTGCTCAAGGGCGACACGGTCACCAAGGTCACCAACACCGACGGGGACCAGGTCGTCAACATGACGCTGTCGGCGCCCTTCCAGGGCTCCGAGCAGGTGCAGTTCTACTACGTCGAGGCGCGCGCCCCGCAGGTCATGCAGGCGATCGACGCCGCGAACCCCACCGGCGGGTTCAACGACATCGTGCCGAAGACCAGCTGGTTCAGCGGCTTCCTGTCGATCGCCATCCCGATGGTGCTCCTCGGTCTGCTGTTCTGGTTCCTGCTGTCGTCCGCGCAGGGCGGCGGAAGCAAGGTCATGCAGTTCGGCAAGTCGCGAGCGAAACTCGTGACCAAGGAGATGCCGCAGGTCACCTTCGGCGACGTCGCCGGTGCCGACGAGGCCATCGAAGAGCTGCAGGAGATCAAGGACTTCCTGAAGGACCCCGGCAAGTTCCAGGCCGTCGGCGCCCGCATCCCGAAGGGCGTGCTGCTGTACGGCCCTCCAGGAACCGGCAAGACGCTGCTCGCGCGCGCCGTCGCGGGTGAGGCCGGCGTGCCCTTCTACTCGATCTCGGGTTCTGACTTCGTCGAGATGTTCGTCGGCGTCGGCGCCAGCCGTGTGCGGGACCTCTTCAACCAGGCCAAGGAGTCGGCCCCCGCGATCATCTTCATCGACGAGATCGACGCGGTCGGACGCCACCGCGGTGCGGGTCTCGGCGGCGGCCACGACGAGCGCGAGCAGACGCTGAACCAGATGCTCGTCGAGATGGACGGCTTCGACCCCAAGGCGAACGTCATCGTCATCGCCGCCACGAACCGTCCGGACATCCTCGACCCGGCGCTGCTGCGCCCGGGCCGCTTCGACCGCCAGATCGGCGTGGACGCCCCCGACCTCAAGGGCCGCCAGCGGATCCTCGAGGTGCACGGCCGCGGCAAGCCGCTGGCGGACTCGGTCGACCTCGAGGTCGTGGCGCGCAAGACGCCGGGCTTCACCGGCGCCGACCTGGCGAACGTACTCAACGAGGCAGCTCTCCTGACCGCGCGCTCCAACGCGCAGCTCATCGACAACCGCGCCCTCGACGAAGCCATCGACCGCGTGATCGCCGGTCCGCAGCGCCGCACCCGCGTGATGAAGGACAAGGAGAAGCTCATCACCGCGTACCACGAGGGCGGTCACGCCCTTGCCGCGGCGGCGATGAACTACAGCGACCCGGTCACCAAGATCACGATCCTGCCGCGCGGCCGGGCCCTCGGCTACACGATGGTGATGCCCCTCGACGACAAGTACTCGATCACCCGCAACGAGCTGCAGGATCAGCTGGCCTGGGCGATGGGCGGCCGCGTCGCCGAGGAGATCGTCTTCCACGACCCCACCACCGGTGCCTCGAACGACATCGAGAAGGCGACGAGCATCGCCCGCAAGATGGTCACCGAGTACGGCATGACCACCGAGGTCGGCCCGGTGAAGCTCGGCTCCGCCTCCGGCGAGGTGTTCATGGGTCGCGACATGGGTCACGGACGGGAGTACTCCGAGACGATGGCCGAACGCGTCGACGGGCAGGTGCGCGAGCTCCTCGAGCAGGCGCACAACGAGGCCTACGAGGTGCTCAACGCCAACCGCGAGATCCTCGACAAGCTCGCTCTGGAGCTCCTCGAGAAGGAGACCCTCGACCACCACGAGATCGCCGAGATCTTCAAGGACGTCACGAAGCTCCCCGAGCGTCCGCAGTGGCTGTCGAGCTCCGAGCGCCCGGTGTCCGCGCTGCCTCCGGTCGAGGTGCCGCGTCGTCCGGAGGCGAGCGGCATCGCGGCGAGCGAAGCCGCGACCGCGCACGAGGCCCCGCGTCACCGCCCGCAGCACGGGCAGGCACGCCCCGCCACCGCCTGACCCGGCGGCGAGCAGACACCGTGGCCGTCGACCGCGACCGCATCCGCGACCTGGTGCGGGAACTGCTGATCGCGATCGGCGAGGACCCGGACCGTCCGGGTCTTCGCCAGACCCCGACCCGCGTCGCCGACGCATACGGCGAGTTCTTCGCCGGGGTGGGCGAGGATGCCGCGGCGCCGCTCGCGCACACCATCTCGGTGGCGCACGGACCGGCCCCCGACACGCTGCCGTCGGGTGCCGTGATGCTGCGGGACATCCGGTTCCGCTCGGTGTGCGAGCACCATCTGCTGCCCTTCGCCGGCCGCGCCCACATCGCGTACCTGCCGGGCGAGCAGGTCGTCGGCCTCGGGGCGCTGCCGCGCGTCGTCGACGTGCTCGCCGGCCGCCCGCAGGTGCAGGAGCGCCTCGGCGAGCAGATCGCCGACACCATCGCGGGAGCCCTCGACACCCGCGGCGTGCTGGTCGTACTGGACGCCGTCCACGAGTGCGTGACGATGCGCGGCGGACGTCAGGCGGATGCCTCGACCGTCACGATCGCGGCCCGCGGCGAACTCGCCGAGCCGGTCGCCCGCGCCGAGCTCATCGCCCTGATCGGAGCCGGTCGTTGAGCGAGCGCAACCCCCGCCGGTCGTTGAGCGAGGCCGCGCGCAGCGCGCCCGAGTCGAAACGCGGTTCCCGATGATCGTCATGGGCGTCGTGAACGTGACGCCCGACTCCTTCTCGGACGGCGGACGCTTCTTCGACGCCGACCGCGCCGTGCAGCACGGGCTGCGGCTGCGTGCCGACGGCGCCGGCATCCTCGACGTCGGCGGAGAGTCCACGCGCCCCGGCGCCGTGCGTGTCGGCTCCGTCGAAGAGCAGCGCCGCGTGCTGCCGGTGATCTCGGCCCTGGCGGCATCCGGAGCCGTGGTGAGCATCGACACCATGCACGCCGAGACCGCGGTCGCGGCCGTCGCCGCGGGGGCGCGGATCGTGAACGACGTGTCCGGCGGGCTCGCCGACCCCGACATGCTCGCGGCCGTCGCCGCGTCCGGAGCCGAGTACGCCGTGGGCCACTGGCGCGGCCATTCCGCCGACATGTACGCGCGGGCCGAGTACGCCGATCCGGCCGCTGAGGTCGCGCACGAGCTCGCCGAGCGGATGCGGGCGGCGCAGGATGCCGGCATCCCGCTGGAGCGGCTCATCGTCGACCCCGGCATCGGGTTCGGCAAGCGCGGTGCGCAGAACTGGGCGGTGCTGCGCGGCCTCGACCGGCTCGTCCCTCTCGGCGCGCGGGTGCTCATCGGCACGAGCCGCAAGCGGTTCCTCGCCGAGACGCTCGAGCCGGCCGACGACGCGGCCGCACGGCCCGTCGATCAGGCGCGGCGCGACCTCGCGACGGCGGTGACGAGCGTGCTCGCCGCCCGGGCCGGCGCGTGGGGCGTGCGTGTGCACGATGTGGCCTCCACGCGGGATGCGCTGCGCATCGCCGCGGCATGGGACGATCGGATCGGGGCGATCCCACAGGAGGCGCAGTGACCGAGCAGCTCGACCGGATCCAGGTGAGCGGCATCCGTGCGTTCGGCTATCACGGGGTGTTCCCCGAGGAGCGCCGCGACGGCCAGGAGTTCCGCGCCGACGTGACGCTCTGGGTGGACACGCGCCCGGCCGCGGCCTCCGACGACGTCACCGACACCGTGCACTACGGCGAGGTGTCCGAGGCGGTCGCCGGCGTGCTCGGCGGCGAGCCGGTGAACCTCGTCGAGACGCTCTGCCGGCGCATCGCCGACGCCGTGCTCGCGTTCGCCGGGGTGCAGCGCGTCACGGTCACGGTGCACAAACCGGATGCCCCGATCACGGTGCCGTTCGACGACGTCACCGTCACGATCACCCGGGAGCGCACGTGAACCGCCGCCTCGCCTCCCCACGCCTCCTCCGCAGATCGCTGGCGCGCTCCGCGGAGCCTCGCGGCGCGTGGGCCCAGGGCTTCTCTCCTCCCGGCGTCTGGGCGGAGGCGGTCGTCGCGCTCGGCGCGAATCTCGGCGACCGATCCGACACGATCGACGCGGCCGTCGCCGCACTGCGGGGGCTACCGCTCGTGGCATCCGTCCGTGTCGCGCCGGTGATCGAGTCGGTCGCGGTCAAGCCGGACGGTCCGGACGAGGATGCCCCCACCTACCTCAACACCGTCGCGATCGTGCGCACCCGCCTCGCACCGGCCGTGCTGCTCGCGCACCTGAACCGCATCGAGGCCGACCACGGCCGGGTGCGACTGGAGCGCTGGGGCGACCGCACCCTCGACCTCGACCTCGTCGCGTACGGCGACGTGCGCTCCTCCGATCCGCGGCTGACGCTGCCGCATCCGCGCGCTGCCGAGCGCGCCTTCGTGCTGGAGCCCTGGCTCGCCCTCGACCCCGACGCCGTGCTGCCCGGGCGGGGCCCCGTCGCGCACCTCGCCCGCACCCTGAGCGACCTTGCGCCCGCCCCCGGCTCGCTGAGCGAGCCCCGGCCAGCGCCCGCTTCCCGCTCGTTGAGCGAGGACGCGCGCAGCGCGCCCGAGACGAAACGCCCCGCCCTCGAGGACCCGTCGTGAAGCGCACCGGCCCGGCCGTCCTCGTCGTCGCGGCCGTCATCGGCGTGGTCGTGGGCTACGGCACCGACCAGCTGCTGTCCGCGTCGGGCCACCCCACCTTCACGCCGATGGTCAGTCTGCCGGTCGTGCTCGTCGCGCTCGGTGCGATCGTGCTCGTGCTCGCGATCCCGATCCGCCGCGCCATCCGCGGCAGCACGAAAGCACCCATCAATCCGTTCCGGGCGGTGCGGATCGCGATGCTCGCGAAGGCCTCGAGCCTCGTCGGCGCCGGGATCGGCGGCGCCGGGATCGGGCTGCTGCTGTTCGTGCTCTCCCGGCCGACCGAGCACGACGGAGGCGTCGTCACCGTGCTGGTCGCGACCGGGGCGTGCGGCGCGGTGCTCATCGTCGCCGCGCTCATCGCCGAGCACCTGTGCACGATCCACAAGGACGACGACGACCCCGACGCATCCGCCGCCGATGGAGGCTCCGCATGACCGACCCCGCCTCCGAGCCGCCCCGCCCGCCGGTCGCCCGTGCCCCCGTGCCGGGACGGGATGCCGCGCTCGACGCGCACACCTACGACCGTGTCCTGGAACCAGGCAGCCCCAAGCGCCTGCCGCTCGGCGACGGCACGTGGCATCAGGTGTCCCGCAATTACGTGTGGGTGCGGCTGATCGCGCTCGGGCTCACCATCGCGGTGGTCACGGTCGTGTTCGTCGTGGGCACGACGCTGCTCGCGAACGCGTGGCCGTGGATCATCGGCGGCATCCTGCTGCTCGCGTACGCGTGGGCCGCGGCCATCACGCCGCGCCAGGCGCGTGCCTACGCCTACCAGCTGCGGGCCGACGACCTCGTCTTCCGTCGCGGCATCCTGTGGCAGCGTCAGGTCGCGGTTCCGTACGGCCGGATGCAGCTCGTCGACATCACCCACGGGCCCCTCGACCGGGCGTTCGGCATCGCCCAGCTGAAGCTCGTCACCGCCGCGGCATCGACGGGCGTCACGATCCCGGGGCTGAGGCAGGCCGCCGCCGAGCAGCTGCGCGACACGCTCGTCGAGGTCGCCGAGTCGCGCCGGACCGGGCTGTGACGAACGTCCCGCCGCCGTACAGCGGCCCGCCCATGCCCCCGCCGCAGGTGCCCGGGCCAGGTGGGATGGTGCCGGTGCCGGTCGGCCCGGGCAGCTTCCGGTCGCCGCTCAGCGACGGGGAATGGCACCGGATGCATCCGCTCACGCCCCTGCTGCGCGGCGGACTCGTGCTGGTGGTGATCGCCGGCCTCATCATCTCGAACCTGCGCGAGCGCATCGCCGACCTGTTCATCTCGTCGACCGTCCCCGGCGCGCGCGACTTCGAGGCGCCGCAGAGTGGCGACCCGATCGACTTCGTCCTGCGGCACAACCTCGTGCTCGTCGCGCTGCTGATCGTCGCGGGCGGCCTGATCGTGCTGATCGGCCTGTTCTACCTGTCGTGGCGGTTCCACACGTTCCGCATCACCGGCGACGACGTCGAGGTGCGGCAGGGCGTGCTGTTCCGCAGCCAGCGCCGGGCTCCGCTCGATCGCGTGCAGGGCGTGAACCTCACCCGGCCGCTGGTCGCGCGCCTGGTCGGCATGGCGAAGCTCGACGTGCTGGGCGCCGGCTCCGACTCCAACGTCAAGCTCGAGTACCTGTCGACCAAGACGGCGGAGGCGGTGCGCGCCGACATCCTGCGTCTCGCCTCCGGACGCAAGCTCGCCGAGGCGGTCGCCGCGGGAAGGATGCCGGGCGTCCGGCCCGGCCGGGTCGCGCAGGCGACCGCGGTGGTCACCGATGCGATGACCGGGATGGTGCTCGGAGCCGAGTATCCGGTGGAGCCGGCATCCGTCGTCGAGATCCCGATGCTGCGCCTGCTGCTGTCCCATGTGCTCAGCCAGGCCACGGTGTGGCTGATCGTGCTCGTCGGTCTCATCGGGTGGGGGGCGTCGCAGACGACGCCCATCCTGCTGGTATCGGTGATCCCGGCCGTGATCGGCTTCGGCACGTACTGGGTGCGCACCCTCGCCAAGAAGTTCCGGTATGCGATCGCGCCCACTCCAGACGGCGTTCGCATCACGTACGGGCTGTTCACCACGATCACCGAGATCCTCCCGCCCGGGCGCGTGCACGCGGTCGAGGTGTCGCAGCCTCCGCTGTGGCGGCCCGCCGGATGGTGGGCGGTACGTGTCAACCGGCTCGCGGGCAAGGCGTCGAGCAGCCGCGAATCCGATCAGGCCGCCGACGCGCTGCCGGTCGGCGACCGCGCGGACGCCGAGCGCGTGATGCGCCTGCTGCTGCCTGGGCTCGGCGACGACGCGTGGGCCCTGGTGTTCGACCGCGGGGTGCTGCGACGGCCGGGTTCGGGCCCGGATGCCTTCACGACCACCCCGGGGCGAGCGTGGATCCTGCGTCCGCTGTCGTGGCGGCGCAACGGCTTCGCGCTCACCGACGACGTGCTGATCATGCGGCGCGGCCTCATCTGGCGCTCGCTGGTCATGGTGCCGCTGGCCCGCCTGCAGTCGTTCGGCATCGAGCAGGGGCCGGTGGACCGCGCCCTCGGCGTCGCGGAGATCCATGCGCACACGATCGCCGGACGGGTCTCCGGCCGGCTCGGCGCGATCGACCGGGATGCCGTCGTCGCGCTGTTCCGGGCGGCCGCCGCCGGGGCCGTGCGGGCCGGGGCGGGCGACCGCAGCCACCGGTGGGCGGACGGCCTTTCCGACGCGCAGTGATGCGCGTACCCTGAGCCGTGGAGCGGGCCGTACGGACGGCACCGCATGTCCGAACGCCCGCCGATCCCGGCGCGCGCGGGCGGGCAGTTCGATGGGCCGTGACGCCGACTCCAGCTGGGGAAAGGAGCGGACCATGCCGCTGTACATGGATGTCCACAACCTGGGCGAGTCCGTCACGCTGGACGCCGTCGCACAGGCGCACGCCGCCGACCTGCAGCACCAGGGCGAGCACGACGTGCAGTATCTGCGCTACTGGGTCGACGAGGCCGAGGGCAAGATCTTCTGCCTCGTCGAGGCTCCGGATGCCGAGGCGGCCAACGTCGTGCACCGCGAGGCGCACGGGCTGGTGGCCGACGAGATCCACGAGGTGCGCGAAGGCGCGTGACCTGCGGCGGCCGTCACCGGGAGACCGTCACCGGACGGGCGTCGCAGACCGAGGCCACCGGACGACGTCCCGGACCGCGGCCGCCGGATTTCGGCCCGCGGCTCATGGCGTCGGTTAGCATCGACGGATGACTCGCGACGGACGCCTCGGAGTCGGCATCATCGGCGCCGGACGCGTCGGCCCCGTGATCGGGGCCGCGCTGGCCGGAGCCGGGCACGCCGTCACCGGGATCACGCACGGCTCGGACGACGAGCGGGCGGAATCGGTGCTTCCGGGCATCCCGTTCCTCGACGCGCCCGAGATCCTGCGCCGCAGCGAACTGGTGGTGCTCGCCGTGCCGCACGACCAGCTGCCGGGGCTCGTCGCCGGGCTCGCCGAGGTCGGCGCCTGGCAGATGGGCCAGATCGTGATGCACACCGACCCGGCGTTCGGGCTCGACGTGCTGGGCCCCGCCGCCGCGCAGGGCGCGCTGCCCATCGCAGTGCATCCCGCCATCGCGTTCACCGGCACTTCCATGGACCTGCGCGTCCTGCGCGACGCCTACGCCGCGGTCACCGCTCCCGCCGTGGTGCTGCCGATCGCGCAGGCGCTCGCCGTCGAACTCGGCTGCGAGCCGATCGTGGTGGCGGACGCCGACCGTCATGCCTACGGGGACGCGATCGCGACGGCGACCACGTTCTCGCGATCGATCGTGCAGCAGGCGGTGGGTGCGCTGACGGATGCCGGCATCCCCGCACCCGGCGCGTACCTGTCCACGCTCGTGCACGCCACGGTCGACCTCGCCCTGCGCGATGCGGACCCTGACAGTGATCCTGCCCTCGGCCTGACCTGACTCCCCTTCCGTGCAGCGGGACGAAGCCCGTCCGGAGACGTCCCGGGAACGGAGCCCGCCCAGCCTCGCCGGGCCGGTGAGGAGCCTCGAAGTGCTGGTGAGCAGCCTCGCCGGGCATCGACCAGGGACCCCGGATCCTGCGCCGATAAACTGATCGACGACTTCCCGAGGAGCCTGATGACCGACACGCCCGTTGCCGCCCCTGCTGAGACGCCCGAAGAGGACGTCATCGAACAGAAGGCGGTGCGCATGGCCAAGCGCGAGCGGCTGATCGCCGAGCGCGAGGATGCCGCCGGCGGCGCCTACCCCGTCACGGTGCCGGTCAGCGACACGATCCCCGCGGTGCGCGAGCGCCACGCCCACCTCGAGGCAGGCGACGAGACCGGCGAGGTCGTCTCGGTCGCCGGCCGCGTCGTGTTCAGCCGCAACACCGGCAAGCTGTGCTTCGCGGCACTGCAGTCCGGCGACGGCAGCCGCATCCAGGCGATGGTGTCGCTGGCCTCCGTCGGCGAGGAATCGCTGCAGCGCTGGAAGGAGCTCGTCGACCTGGGCGACCATGTCTCGGTGACGGGAGAGGTGATCTCCAGCCGCCGCGGCGAACTGTCGATCATGGTGAGCGACTGGGCGGTCGCGTCCAAGGCGCTGCTGCCCCTGCCGAACCTCTACACCGAACTCAGCGAAGAGGCTCGCGTGCGCAGCCGCTACCTCGACCTCATCGTGCGCGAGCAGGCCCGCACCACCGTGCGCGCCCGCGCCAAGGTCAACGCGAGCCTGCGCGCCACGTTCGCCGAGCGCGACTTCATCGAGGTCGAGACCCCGATGCTGCAGGTGCAGCCCGGCGGCGCGTCCGCCCGCCCGTTCGTCACGCACTCGAACGCGTTCGACGCGGAGCTGTATCTGCGCATCGCGCCCGAGCTGTATCTGAAGCGCGCCGCCGTCGGCGGCATCGACCGCGTGTTCGAGATCAACCGCAACTTCCGCAATGAGGGCGCCGACTCGACCCACAGCCCCGAGTTCGCGATGCTCGAGGCCTACCAGGCGTACACCGACTACAACGGCATCGCCGACCTGACCCAGGCGCTCGTGCAGAACGCCGCGGTCGCCGTGGCCGGATCCCCCGAGGTCACCTGGGCCGACGGCACCGTGTACGACCTCGGCGGCGAGTGGCAGCGCATCTCGATGTACGACTCGCTGTCCGAGGCCGCCGGCGTCGAGGTCACCCCGCAGACGGCGGTGGCAGAACTCGAAGCGCTCGCCGCGGCGAACGGCGTGGACGCCCCGCCGCACCCGACCCACGGCAAGTGGGTCGAAGAGCTGTGGGAGCACTTCGTCAAGGGCGGCCTGACCCGGCCCACGTTCGTCATGGACTTCCCCGTCGACACCAGCCCGCTGGTGCGCGACCACCGGTCGATCGCCGGAGTCGTCGAGAAGTGGGACCTGTACGTGCGCGGCTTCGAGCTGGCGACCGGATACTCCGAGCTCATCGACCCGGTCATCCAGCGCCGGCGCTTCGAGGAGCAGGCGAAGCTCGCCGACCGCGGCGACGACGAGGCCATGCGCATCGACGAAGAGTTCCTGCGCGCCATGGAGCACGGCCTTCCCCCGATGGGCGGCATGGGCATGGGCATCGACCGACTCATCATGGCGATCACCGGCCTCGGCATCCGCGAGACCATCCTCTTCCCCCTCGTCAAGTAGCGGCGGGCGCCGTCACGCGGCGCGCTGGAACGCCCAGTCCGGCAGGTGTGCGGTGTTCACGAACGCGAGCACGACCTCCGCGAGCGGCATCTCGGCGCCGCTCGCGCACGCCTGTGCGGCGTAGTCGCCCGCTTCGGTCGAGCGGCCCTGCGCCCACGACAGCCACGCGCAGATGCCCAGCACGGTCGCGCGCCGGAGGCCGGAGGTCAGCGCCGCGCACTGCCGGGCGAGCTGCAGCGCCGACTCCAGACGTTCGGGGTCGGGGCCGGGACCCTCGCCCCACACGCGTGCACCGAGCTCCTCCGGATACGGCTCGCCGTCCTCCCAGCGCAGCTGTGCCTCGAGTGCCCGCACCCCGTCGGCGATCGACCCGGACCACTGCAGCAGGGCGATGTCGCGCAGTGCCGGGCGCGACAGGCACAGCACCGCGACGGCCACCTCGAACGGCGCCGCGGTCGCAGCATCCCACTGCAGCATCCGCTCCAGCAGCTGCGGGATGTCGTCCAGCTGCTCCAGCGAGTCCAGCGCGCGCGGGTCGACGCGCGAATCCACGGTCGCCGCATCCGTTCCGACCGCACCGGTGAGGGCCTCCACGGCCGTCGTCACGTCGGCGAGGCGGGCGGGGTCGACGGGCGGCAGCGCCGCCGCAGTGTGCTGGTCGCCGGGGCCGACCGGCAGCAGCCGTTCGGCGTGCTCGTCACTGCGCAGCTCGTCGAGAGGACGTCCGCCGGGAGGCCGCTCCGGGTCGAGGAACGACGCCCAGCCGCCGGCCGCGACGCACAGCGCGTCCCGCAACTCGATCCCGCAGGCATCCGCCCGGCGCGCCACGGCGCGGGCGAGCTGCTCGCGCGGCAGGGCCTCACCGGCGATGACCTCGTCGGTGTAGACGACCACCGCGACGGCGTCCGCCGCGGGGATCCGGCAGACCATGCCGATCGCGGTCGCCGCCAGCCGGTCGACGGTGTCGGCGGGCGGTTCGACGAGGACCGGCGGCGTTTCGGAGTCGCCGGCCGATTGCGGTTCCAGGTCGATGCGCATCGCACCGAGCGACCGGGGACCGGCGAACGGCACGAGCACCATGCTGCGCGTCGGCCGGAACCCGAGCAGATGCGGAACGAGCCCGAGGAACTGTGCGGCACTGGCCGCCTTGATGATCGTCGTCATGGATCGACCGTCGGACACGTGGCATCCCGCCGGCAACGGGCGCCTGCGACCGGTGGACGACGCGCGCGGCCGAACCAGGGTGTTGACAGGTTGTGCGTGCGTAAACTAGCGGCATGGACGTGTGGTCGGGCATCATCTGGGCGCTGGCTCCGACGGTGATCGTGAGCGCGTTGTTCTTCTTCGTGCTGCGCGCAGCCGTGCGCTCCGACCGGAGCGAGCGCAAGGCGTATGCCAAGGTCGAGGCTGAAGAGCGCGCCAAGCGGGGCCTGCCGCCGAAGACGCCCACCGCCGCCGGTTGATGGCATTCATCGCGACGTGGTGGCCGCTCGCGGTCATCGCCGTCGACATCTCGATCCGCATCGCGGCCATCATCATCGTGCCGCGCAACCGCCGCCCGGCGGCCGCCACCGCCTGGCTGCTCGCGATCTACTTCATCCCGTTCTTCGGAGTGCTGCTCTTCCTGCTGATCGGCAATCCGCGCCTGCCGCGCAAGCGCCGCCGCAAGCAGGACGCCATCAACGAGTCGATCCGCGAGACCAGCGAGCACCTCGACTTCGGCACGCTGCGCCCGCACGCGCCGGCCTGGTTCACGTCGCTGGTCACCCTCAACCGGAACCTCGGCGCGATGCCGCTCTCCGGCGACAACTCCGTGCACCTCATCTCGGACTATCAGAAGAGCCTCGACACCATGGCCGCCGCGATCCGCGGCGCGAAGCGCTACGTCCACCTGGAGTCCTACATCCTGCAGGCCGACTCCGCGACCGAGGGCATCTTCGCGGCGATGGAGGACGCCGTCTCCCGCGGGGTCACCGTCCGCGTGCTGCTGGACCACTGGGCCAACCGCGGCAAGCCGAGGTACCGCCGGACGCTGCGGCGCCTGCGCGCCATGGGGGCGAAATGGCACCTCATGCTGCCGGTGCAGCCCCTGCGCGGGCGCTACCAGCGCCCCGACCTGCGCAATCACCGCAAGCTCCTCGTCGTCGACGGCACGCTCGCCTTCATGGGGTCGCAGAACATCGTCGACCCCACCTACAACCTGCGCAAGAACATCCGCCGAGGTCTGCACTGGGTCGACCTCATGGTGCGGCTCGAGGGGCCCGTCGTGGCATCCGTGAACGCGGTGTTCCTGTCGGACTGGTACAGCGAGACCGACGAGCCGCTCGCCGATCGGATCGACGTGTTCTCGGTCGAGCCCGGCCCGGGTGACCTGGACTGCCAGGTCGTGCCGTCCGGGCCGGGGTTCCGGTTCGAGAACAACCTGCAGCTGTTCGCGAGCCTGCTCTACTACGCGCAGCACAAGATCATCATGATCAGCCCCTACTTCGTGCCGGACGAGTCGCTGCTGCTGGCCGTGACCACCGCCTGCAACCGCGGGCTGCAGGTGGAGCTGTTCGTGTCGGAGGAGAGCGACCAGGCCATCGTCTACCACGCGCAGCGCAGCTACTACGAGACGCTGCTCAAGGCCGGCGTGCGCATCTGGATGTATCCGAAGCCGTACATCCTGCACACCAAGAGCCTCACCGTCGACGACGAGGTCGCCATCATAGGCTCCAGCAACATGGACATGCGCTCGTTCGGCCTGAACCTCGAGGTGTCGATGCTGGTGCGCGGCGGGGAGTTCGTTCGCGAGGTCCGCGAGGTCGAGGATCTGTACCGTGAGAAGTCCCGCGAGCTGACGCTGGAGGAGTGGCAGCAGCAGCCACTGCGGTCGACGGTGCTCGACAACCTCGCCCGGCTGACGTCCGCCCTGCAGTGACTCCTTCAGGGCGCTCAACCGACAAGTTCGGTGCCCGCCCCATGCCGCTCTTGCCGGTCGAGCGTTGCCGAAGTCCGTACGCTCCCCTTCCGCCGACAATTGTGGTGACGCCCACGCGCGGATCTTGACGGTTCAGCGTTCGGGGTCGAGCCGGCACAGGGCGAGATCGAGTTATGCACAGGATGCGGATGCCGCTTGTCTTGAAACCACTCCGCCTCTCACCATCGAGTGCATGCTTGTTCCTGCCCTCGGCCCTTACTTCACGACACGAGATGCGACGCGAGCCGGTGTCTCCCGCAGCCGTCTGCGGAGTGATGAGTGGGATGCGCCCTTCTACGGGGTCCGGGCCGTGCCCGACGCATTCGACGAGGACGAGGACTGGGGCGAACTCGAACGCGAACATCTGCATCGGGCGAAGGCGCTTCAGCCGCGACTGGATGAAGCCCAGTTCAATACACATGTGACTGCGGCGGTGGCGTGGCGGATTCCCCTGCCTCGGAATGTGCTCGAGGGGGCGCGAGTCGATCTGGGCGTGTTCGCTCCGGCGCGTCTCCCCCGGATCGTGGGAGTGAAAGGGCACGAGGTGCGTCGGATGTTGGCCTCCGTCGTCACCGAGCCGCGCACCGGCCTGCGGGTGACCAGTCCCGCGTCGACGTGGGCGATGCTGGCAACGGTGCTGCGACATCCGTACGACCTGGTCGCCGTGGCTGACGCGGTTGTTCGGACGTGGCGCGTCGACCAGCCGCTCGCGACGATCGAGCAGCTCCAGGCGGCAGTCAGTGCTGGCCGACGGGTGGGTGTGGGGAGGCTTCGGGCTGCGCTGCCCCGGGCGCGCCCCAGATCGGCATCACGGCCTGAGGTGTGGGTGCGTTTGACGCTCGTGGATGCCGGACTCCCCGAACCCGCGCTGAACCACGACGTGTTCGAGGCAGGCACGCGGCTCGCCTGCGTGGACATGGCGTATCCGGATCTGAAGATCGCGATCGAATATGAGGGAGAACACCACCTGCGCGATCCGAAGCAGTGGGCTGCCGACATCCTCCGCTACGAGACTCTCGAAGCTGCCGGGTGGATCGTGGTCCGAGTGACGAAGGACGAACTCTTCCGAACGCCGGAAGTCCTCCTCGCCCGCGTGCGTCGCGCGATCGGGCGCCGCTGACCGGTCCTCGACCGTCAGGAGGTGCGTCCCGTAACTGCAGATGTGGTCGGTCGAGTCCTGCGGTCGGCGGCTCAACCGACAACATCGGCATCTTGCTGGCACGATTGTCGTCGGTTGAAGCCCATGCTGGATGCCAGGGGGGATCGCCCACTCGGACGCCCGAACCCCGTTAGCCCATGGCGAACAACGGCGCACGGCATCCGGGCGCTCGTTAGTCTCGAACTACGACGCCAACAGTGCGTCCTCAAGGAGTTGGACGATGTTCGAGAGATTCACGGACCGAGCCCGTCGCGTGGTTGTGCTTGCCCAAGAAGAGGCCAAGATGCTCAACCACAACTACATCGGCACGGAGCACATCCTCCTCGGCCTGATCCACGAGGGTGAAGGCGTCGCCGCGAAGGCCCTGGAGAGTCTGGGCATCTCGCTCGATGCCGTGCGCGAGCAGGTGCAGGACATCATCGGCCAGGGCCAGCAGCAGCCCACCGGGCACATCCCGTTCACGCCGCGCGCCAAGAAGGTGCTGGAGCTGTCCCTGCGCGAAGCGCTGCAGCTCGGCCACAACTACATCGGCACGGAGCACATCCTGCTCGGGCTCATCCGCGAGGGCGAGGGCGTCGCCGCGCAGGTGCTCGTCAAGCTCGGCGCCGACCTGAACAAGGTGCGCCAGCAGGTGATCCAGCTGCTCAGCGGGTACCAGGGCAAGGAGCCCGCCGGCGTCTCCGGCGCGGCGCACGACAGCAACGCCTCGCAGGCGCAGAACGGCTCCCAGGTGCTCGACCAGTTCGGTCGCAACCTCACCCAGGCCGCGCGCGAGGGCAAGCTCGACCCGGTCATCGGGCGCGAGAAGGAGATCGAGCGGGTCATGCAGATCCTCTCCCGCCGCTCGAAGAACAACCCGGTGCTGATCGGGGAGCCCGGCGTCGGCAAGACCGCCGTCGTCGAGGGTCTCGCGCAGGCGATCGTCAAGGGCGACGTGCCCGAGACGCTCAAGGACAAGCAGCTGTACTCCCTCGACCTCGGCTCGCTCATCGCCGGGTCCCGCTACCGCGGTGACTTCGAGGAACGACTGAAGAAGGTCACCAAGGAGATCCGCACGCGCGGCGACATCATCGTCTTCATCGACGAGATCCACACGCTGGTCGGCGCCGGTGCCGCCGAGGGCGCCATCGACGCGGCATCCATCCTCAAGCCGCTGCTGGCGCGAGGCGAGCTGCAGACCATCGGCGCGACGACGCTCGACGAGTACCGCAAGCACTTCGAGAAGGATGCCGCGCTCGAGCGTCGCTTCCAGCCGATCCAGGTCGCGGAGCCGTCGCTGCCGCACGCGATCAACATCCTGAAGGGCCTGCGCGACCGCTACGAGGCGCACCACAAGGTGCAGATCACCGACGGGGCGATCGTCGCCGCGGCGAACCTCGCCGACCGCTACATCAGCGACCGCTTCCTGCCGGACAAGGCCATCGACCTGATCGACGAGGCCGGCGCGCGCCTGCGCCTGTCGATCCTGTCCAGCCCACCGGAGCTGCGCGAGTTCGACGACAAGATCCAGAAGGTGCGCGAAGCCAAGGAGATCGCCTCCGAGGAGCAGGACTTCGAGAAGGCGGCATCCCTCCGCGACGAGGAGAAGTCGCTGCTGGCCGAGCGCCTCCGCCTGGAGAAGCAGTGGCGCAGCGGGGATGTCGCAATCAACGCGACCGTCGACGAGGGGCTCATCGCCGAGGTGCTCGCCCAGGCGACCGGCATCCCGGTGTTCAAGCTCACCGAGGAGGAGAGCGCCCGCCTCGTCTTCATGGAGAAGGCGCTGCACCAGCGCGTCATCGGGCAGGAGCAGGCCATCGCGGCGCTGTCCCGCACGATCCGCCGTCAGCGCGCCGGCCTGAAGGACCCGAAGCGGCCCTCGGGCTCGTTCATCTTCGCCGGCCCCACCGGCGTCGGAAAGACCGAGCTCGCCAAGGCGCTCGCCGAGTTCCTCTTCGACGACGAAGGCGCCCTCATCTCGCTCGACATGAGCGAGTTCAGCGAGAAGCACACCGTGTCGCGGCTGTTCGGCGCCCCTCCGGGGTTCGTCGGCTTCGAAGAGGGCGGTCAGCTCACCGAGAAGGTGCGCCGCAAGCCGTTCTCGGTCGTGCTGTTCGACGAGATCGAGAAGGCCCACCCGGACATCTTCAACTCGCTGCTGCAGATCCTCGAAGAGGGTCGTCTGACCGACGGTCAGGGGCGCGTCGTCGACTTCAAGAACACCGTGATCATCATGACGACGAATCTCGGTTCGACGGCGATCGCCGGGGGACCGGTCGGCTTCCAGGTCGAGGGCAACACGCAGACGACGTACGAGCGGATGAAGGGCAAGGTGGACGAGGAGCTCAAGCGCCAGTTCAAGCCCGAGTTCCTCAACCGCGTCGACGACATCATCGTGTTCCCGCAGCTGACCAAGCCGGAACTCATCGCGATCGTGGACCTGTTCACGAAGCGCCTGGGTACGCGCCTGCTCGACCGCGACATGACGATCGAGCTGACGCAGGCCGCCAAGGAGCGCCTCATCGAGATCGGCTTCGACCCGGCGCTCGGCGCCCGGCCGCTGCGTCGTGCGATGCAGCGCGAGATCGAGGACGGCCTCAGCGAGAAGATCCTGCACGGCGAGCTCAACGCCGGCGACCACGTCAAGGTGGACTCCCAGAACGGCGAGTTCCAGTTCGAGCACGGTCCGCGCGGCGAGAAGGTCGCGATCGGCGTGGTCGGCGGCGGCGAGATCTCGGCGAGCCCCGACCTGGCGGTCCGGTCCGACTGACGTCCGACGCGAAGCGCTTCAGCGGATGCTCCGGCCTCACGGCCGGGGCATCCGCTGTTTGTCAGGTGGGGCGCCGTAGGCTGGTCGGGTGACCCTTCGGCAAGCTCAGGCCCCGTTTGTCGTCCGACCGGCACGCAGTGGCGACATGGTCGACATCTACGCCATGCTCGAGCCGTACGTGCAGCGCGGGATCCTGCTCGGCAAGGACATCGTCGTGCTGTACGAGGCCACGCAGCAGTTCCTGGTGGCGGAGGCGGACGGCCGGCTGATCGGATGCGGCGCCCTCCACGTCATGTGGGACGACCTCGGCGAAGTGCGCACGCTGCTGGTGTCGGACGACTGGGTGCGCCACGGCGTCGGCCGCGCGATCGTCGAAGGGCTCGAGGCGAACGCCCGGGATCTCGGGCTCACCCGTCTGTTCTGCCTCACGTTCGAGGTGGACTTCTTCACCCGCCGCGGCTTCGCGCCCATCGGCGAGCAGATCGTCGACCCTGATGTCTACACGCAGCTGGTGCGCAGCCCGGATGCCGGCATCCACGAGTTCCTGGACCTCGCCCACGTGAAGCCGAACACGCTCGGCAACACGCGCATGCTCAAGCGTCTCGACTGAAGGGCCCGCCACCGGCGGTCGGGAGTCTGACGATCCGCGCGTTTCAGGCGTGCCCGCAGCGGATGCCGCGCACGGTCTGCTTACCCTGGCACCGTGACACCTCCCGCGCCCCGTCCCCGCCCCTCGGCGGCCGTGTACCGGCGACGCCGGCTGATGGTGCTGCTCATCGTCGTGGTCGTCATCGCCGTCGTCTGGATGCTCATCGCCCGGCCGTGGTCGGGCAAGGCGGCTGCGGCATCCGGCGCGGCCACCTCGTCGACGAGTGCCGCGCCCGTGCTGTCGCCGAACGCGATCTCCACGTCGTCCTCGCCGACGCCCGACCCGACGGATTCCACATCGCCGTCGCCCAGCACGTCGGGTTCGCCCTCCCCGTCGCCGTCGGGCAGCGTCCTCGCGGAGGCCTGTGACGCGTCGTCCGTCACCGTGCAGCCCGTGACCGACCACAGCTTCTACGGATCGAACCAGGACCCGAAGCTGTCGATCAAGCTCACCAACACGAGCGCGCAGCCCTGCAAGATCAACGTCGGCACCGCGACGCAGTCGTTCGTCATCACCAGCGGGACGGACACCTGGTGGCGGTCGACCGACTGTCAGAAGAACCCGAACGACATGGTCGTGCTGCTCAAGGCCGGTCAGAGCGTGACCAGCTCCGCGCCGGTGGTGTGGGACCGCACCCGCTCGTCGGTGAACAGCTGTGTGTCCAAGACGCGGCCCGTCGCACCCGGCGGGGGAGCGACCTATCACCTCACGGTGTCGATCGGCGGGTTCGCCTCGTTGACCGACACGCTGTTCCAGCTCGGCTGACGCGCCGGGATCGACTCGCGGGGCTCACAGCGTTTCGTCTCGCTTCGCTCGATCAACGACCGGTGGGGTGACTCGCTCGACGACCAGCGGGGTGACGATTCTCAGAAGTCCGGGACGTCGCTGAGATCGCGCGGACCGGCCGGTACGGCGGCTCGCCGTTTGCGTGCCCGCGTCGTGCCGACCGCGGCCAGCGCTCCGGCGAGGTCGGATGCGCCGGCGTCCACCACCGTCCGGTAGCCCAGCCGGCTCGCCTCGCCGCGGCGCTGCCCGGACTGCGTGACCGGGCGGATCTCGCCGGCGAGGCTCAGCTCGCCGATCGCGGCGACGTGCCGCGGCATGGCGTGGCCGGTGACGGCGTTGGCGACCGCGACGGCGATCGCGAGGTCGGCAGCCGGCTCGGTGAGGCGCACCCCGCCGACGGTCGAGACATAGACGTCCTGGTCGGACACCTTGATGCCGCCGCGCTTCTCGAGCACGGCCAGCACCATCGCCACGCGGGCGGCATCCACCCCGTTCACGATGCGCCGCGGGTTCGGGATGCCGGTCGGGATCGTCAGCGCCTGCACCTCGACGGGCAGCGCACGCCGCCCCTCCAGCGCGATCGTCACGCAGGTGCCCTCGACCGGGTCGCCGTGGCCGAGGAACAGGGCGCTCGGGTCGGGGACCTCGGTGATGCCGGTGCCGGTCATGTCGAAGCATCCCACCTCATCGGTGGCGCCGAAGCGGTTCTTCAGCGCACGCACGAACCGCAGCGAGGTCTGGCGGTCGCCCTCGAAATGGCACACCACGTCGACGAGGTGCTCGAGGATCCGCGGGCCGGCGATCGAGCCGTCCTTGGTGACGTGACCGACGATGATCACCGGCAGGTCGCGCTCCTTCGCGACGCGGATCAGCGCGGACGCGACCTCGCGCACCTGGCTCGGATGTCCGGCCGCGCCGTCGCTCTGCGCCGACGAGACGGTCTGCACCGAGTCCACGATCAGAAGATCGGGCTGCACTTCATCGACGTGCCCGAGGATCGTGCCGAGGTCGGTCTCGCTCGCGAGGAACAGTTCATCGTGCAGGGCCCCGGTGCGCTCGGCGCGCAGCCGCACCTGCGGGGCGGACTCCTCGCCGCTCGCGTAGAGCACGCGGTGCCCGGACTTTGCGCCCTGCGCCGCGACCTCGAGCAGCAGCGTCGACTTGCCGACCCCGGGCTCGCCGGACAGCAGGATCGCGGCGCCCGGCACGAGACCGCCGCCGAGTACGCGGTCGAACTCGCCGATGCCCGTGGTGCGCCGCGGCGTGTCGGCCGTGTCGATGTGCGTGATCGGCCGGGCCTTGCGCGCCGGCGCGGTCGCGGTCACCAGCTTGACGATCCCGGTCTGCTCGCCCGCTTCGACTACGGTTCCCCACTGCTGGCATTCGCCGCACCGGCCGACCCAGCGCAGCGTCGTCCACCCGCATTCGGTGCAGCGGAACGGAGCTGTCTGCGCGGGACGTTTCGTGGCCATGAAAATCGAGCGTACGCGGGGCGTCGGACATCGGCCGTCGGCAGCGGCTCAGAGTCCCCACATGTCGTGCCAGCTGGTCGGGGTGTCGAAGCCGCCGACGGCGGCGTACACGCTCCACTGGCCGTGGTGGATCGACTCGTGCTGCACGAATTCCCCGGCGAACAGGTCGAATGAGTAGGGGAATCCGTCCCAATCGATGGTGATGCCGGGGTCCACTGAACTCAGCAGCTCGAGGAGGCGATCCTGCTGCCGGGCGAGGGCCTCGAGCAGGGGCTCGCGCTCGAGCGGCCCGGCGTAGTGGCTGTGACTCGCGGACCAGTCGACCTCGCCCAGCGCCAGCGCGTCGTTGTAGACACCGCGCACGCAGACGACGTGACGGAGCTGCTTGGAGAACGCGCCCGGGCGTGGGCTCGGCCGACCGGCATCCGTCACCTGTCGAGGAGCACTGGGCGGTGCGGGCGTGAAATGCCAGCGATCGTCGGGCACCGCCCGGGCGAAATCGACGGTCATCGTGTGGAGGACCTTGCTGTGCTGGGCGAAGTCGGCTGCCGACGTCATGGTCACAGCATCCGTCCGTCATCGCGGGGGCCGGGCTCACCGCGCGGTCGATCGAGCAGGTCGAGCGGGTCCCCGCCGACGTCGAGGTCGGATTCCACCTCTGCTACGGGGATGTCGCCGAGAAGCACTTCATCGAGCCGACGGATGCCGGAAACCTGGTCCGGTTCGCCAACGCGGTGGCGGATGCCGCCACCCGCCGCATCGACTGGATCCACCTGCCGGTTCCGATCGAGCGCGACGACGACGCCTACTACGCCCCGCTGGACGACCTGCGGATCGGGGAAGCCGAACTGTACCTCGGGCTTGTGCACCGCGAAGACGGGGTCGACGGCGCCGAACGCCGGATCACCGTCGCGAAGAGGCACGTCGGCGCGTTCGGCGTGGCGACCGAGTGCGGCATCGGGCGGGCGCCGGCGGGCACGACCGAAGGCATCCTGCGCACGCACGCGGAGGTGGCGTCGGCCTGGTGACTCACGCCACAGGCGTGTAGGCGACGATCTGCACGCCCGGGAAGTCGGACGGGCGCAGCTGGTGGTGCTCGTACCGCACGAGTCCGGCATCCGGATGGTGGAACACCCGCTCGCGGGAGGTGAAGCCCTGCACGTCGTGGCGTGCCCAGCCTTCGCGGAACTCCGGGCTGTCGGCGCGGAGCCGCGCGACGAACGCGCGCAGGTCCGGGTCGGCGAGGCGTGCGGCCGTCTCCGCGCGGAACTCGCCGAGGAACCTCCGGCTCGTCTCCGGCCAGTCGGCCAGCAGCGTGCGCACCGCCGGGTCGGTGAACACGACGCGCAGCAGGTTGCGGTCTTCCGCGGGGATGCGGGCGACGTTGGGGTAGAGGCGCTCGTAGGCACCGTTCCACCCGGCGATCCGCCAGTCCGGCGTGAGCGCGAAGGCCGGGTTGTCGCCGAGCGCGTCGAGCAGGTGCTGCACGTGCGCGGGCAGCTCGCCGGTGAGCGGCTCGTCGAGGGCGCTCGACGGCGGCAGGCCGGCGAGCGAGAGGGCGTAACGGCGGCCGGCGTCGTCGAGCCGCAGCACGCGGGCGACGGCATCCATCACCTGCTGCGACGGATTGATGTCGCGGCCCTGCTCGAGCCACGTGTACCAGGTGACGCTCACTCCGGAGAGGTAGGAGACCTCCTCCCGGCGCAGGCCCACGGTTCGCCCGCGCCCGGCGGGAGGCAGGCCGTGGTCGGAGCGCACGAGCTGTTCCCGCCGCGCGCGCAGGAATGCCCCGAGCTCAGCGCGACGACCGATGGGCGGGTTCATGTCTCCAGGGTAGTAGTGCCACTACTAGCAGTACGGCCGACTTCCGGATGTCGGAGGGGTCCGGCATCCTGCGAGTATGGCGATTCCTCTGCGTTCCCGTACCGTCACGCATGGCCGCAACATGGCGGGCGCCCGTGCCCTGCTGATGGCCGCCGGGGTGGACAAGTCCGACTTCGGCAAGCCGATCATCGCGGTGGCGAACAGCTTCACCGAGTTCGTGCCCGGTCACACGCACCTGCAGCCGGTGGGACGCATCGTCTCCGAGGCGATCAGCGCCGCGGGTGGCATCCCGCGCGAGTTCAACACGATCGCGGTCGACGACGGCATCGCCATGGGCCACGGCGGCATGCTGTACTCGCTGCCGTCGCGCGAGCTCATCGCCGACTCCGTCGAGTACATGGTGCAGGCGCACTGCGCCGACGCGCTCATCTGCATCTCCAACTGCGACAAGATCACCCCCGGCATGCTCATGGCGGCGCTGCGGCTGAACATCCCGACCGTGTTCGTGTCAGGCGGCCCGATGGAGTCCGGTCGCGCGACGCTCGTCGACGGCACCGTGCGCACCCTCGACCTCGTCGACGCGATCTCCGAAGCCGTGAACGAGTCAGTGTCGGATGCCGACATCCTGCGCATCGAAGAGAACGCCTGCCCGACGTGCGGTTCGTGCTCGGGCATGTTCACCGCCAACTCGATGAACTGCCTCACCGAGGCGATCGGCCTGTCGCTGCCCGGCAACGGCTCGACCCTCGCCACCCACACCGCGCGCCGCGCGCTGTACGAGAACGCCGGCACGCTCGTCGTCGACATCGCGAAGCGCTACTACGACGACGAG
>DATMTQ010000132.1:0-8791 GCA_035564095.1 Microbacterium sp.
GACGGCGATGGTGAGCGTGTCCGACACGGTGAGGTCGCCGCCCTCCACCGCGCAGCCGGGGGCGAGCGCCGCGCACCCGTCGCGCAGCCCGGCGGCGAGGTCTGTCACGAACGAGAGCCGGGTGTCGTCGGGCATGGCGAGCGCCACCAGCAGCGCGACGGGCTGCGCGCCCATCGCGGCGATGTCGGCGAGATTGACCGCCGCCGCCTTCCAGCCCAGGTCATAGCCCCGAGACCACGCGAGCCGGAAGTCCGGGCCGTGCACGAGCGTGTCGACCGTCGCGACGACGCGACCGGTGGGCAGGCGCAGCACCGCGGCGTCGTCGCCCGGGCCGATCTCGGCGGCGGACGGACCGAGCTGGCGCAGGATCGCGTCGAGCACCTGCCCCTCGGACAGCTCACCCACGGTCGGATCGGCTTCGGTCATGGATTCCACCGTATCGGCCGTGCACCTCACCGCTGCGCGGCAGGGTCCCAGCCGTCGGCGTCTAGCCTGGAGGGGTGACCTCCCCGCGCCGCACACCGCTCTTCCGCCGCGCCCTGCGCACGACCTTCGCAGCGGCGCTCGCGGGGCTCGCGGCGGCCGCACTCGCCGGCTGCGCGACCACGATCTCGCTGACTCCCCCGCCCGACGCGAACAACCCGCACTGCGCCGAGGTGATGACCGACCTCACCGGACTGTCCGGCGGCACCCTCGGCGGCCAGGACCGGCGCTGGACGGACGCCCAGTCGACGGCCGCGTGGGGCAACCCCGCCACGATCATCCTCGCGTGCGGCGTCACCCCGCCCGGCCCGACCACGCTCAAGTGCATCAGCGTGGGCGGCATCGACTGGATCGTCGATGCGTCCAAGACCCCCAGGCTGACGGTGACCACCTTCGGACGGACGCCCGCCGTGCAGCTGTTCCTCGACAGCAGCGCGACCTCCGGCGTCGACCCGAATCAGGTGCTCGACACGGTCGGACGGCTGGTCGCGCAGGATACGCGGCAGACCGCGCAGTGCAGCAACCCCGTGACGAACGAGTGACGCTTCGCCGGGTCAGGCCCGGGTCAGCGCCGTGTCGACCAGATCCGAGATGAGGTCGGAGTACGTCATCCCCGATGCCACCCAGCACTTCGGGAACATCGAGATCGGCGTGAATCCGGGCATCGTGTTCAGCTCGTTGACCACCGGGCCCGACTCGGTCACGAAGAAGTCGACACGTGCGAGACCCCGCCCGTCGACGGCTTCGAACGCCTGGAGCGCCGCCTGCTGGACCGCCAGGGTCTCCGCGTCGCTGAGCGCCGCGGGGCACACCACCTCGACGCCGTCGCCGCCGAGGTACTTGCCCTCGAAGTCGTAGAACTCCCGGGTGGTCAGCACGATCTCGCCGGGCAGCGACACCCGAGCCGCGCCTCCCGGGGTCTCCAGCACCCCCACCTCGACCTCGCGGCCGACGATGCCCTCTTCGATGAGCACCTTGTCGTCCTCGGCGAACGCGAGCTGCAGCGCGGCATCCAGCTCGGGCAGGTCGTGGACCTTCGAGACGCCGACACTGGAGCCGGCGCGAGCCGGCTTCACGAACCACGGCAGAGGCAGGTGCGCGGCGCGTGCTGCGGCGTCGTCGGCGGAGATCCCGCGGCGCACCGTCACCCAGTCCGACACGGGGACGCCGGCGGCCTGCAACGCGACCTTCATGAAGTGCTTGTCCATGCAGACGGCCGAATCGAGCACGCCGCCGCCGGCGTACGGCACCTCGAGCGTGTCGAAGAAGCCCTGGATGGTGCCGTCCTCGCCGTGCGCGCCGTGCAGGATGGGCAGCACCACGTCCAGCCGCCCGATCGTGCGCAGCGTGCCGTCGGTCTCGCGCACGCGCAGGTCGCGGACGCCGGATGCCTCCGGCCAGATCACCCGGGTGCCGTTGTCGCACACCTCGGGCATGTTCGCCGGATCCAGCGCGAACTTGGCCGGGTCGTCCTCTTCGAGCACGAACGCGCCCTCGCGCGTCAGCCCCACCGGGACGACCTGGAACCGGTCGCGGTCAATCGCGCGGAGGACGCCGCCCGCTGTGGCGGAGCTGATCGAGTGTTCGCTGGAGCGACCGCCAAAGAGCACCGCCACCACCGGCTTGTCCATTCTGCGTCCTCTCCCCCTGCGGGGTGTCGTCGTCCGTCGTCAGGTGCGGGGCGATGTCCCGCGGATTCATCGTGCCGTCGAGCACCATCTTGACCTGCTCGACGATGGGCATCTGCACTCCCGCCGAGCGGGCGAGCTGCAGGATGGGCGCGACGGATGCCAGCCCCTCCGCGGTCTGCTCCATGCGCTTGACCACGTCCTGGAAGCTGTATCCCTGGCCGAGCAGGCGCCCGGCCGTGTTGTTGCGGCTCAGCGGCGACTGACACGTCGCGATCAGGTCGCCGAGGCCGGCGAGCCCCTGCAGCGTCTCGGGGTAGGCTCCCTGCGCGACAGCGAAGTCGGTCATCTCGACGAGTCCGCGCGTGATGATCGAGGCCTTGGTGTTCTCGCCGTAGCCCACGCCGTCGACGATGCCGATGGCGACCGCGATCAGGTTCTTGAGCACACCGCCGAACTCGGTGCCGATGACGTCCGTGTTCACGAAGGTGCGGAAGTACCGGTTGCGCGCCCGGCGGGCGACGGCATCCGCGGTCTCCTGGCTGACCGACGAGATGACCGCCGCGGTCGGCTGCTCGCGGGCGATCTCCAGGGCGAGGTTGGGGCCGGATGCCACCGCGACGCGCGCGGGATCGCACGTGAGCTCCTGCTCGATGACCTGGCTCATGCGCAGGCCGGTGCGACGCTCGACGCCTTTCATGAGGGACACGATCGGGGCGTCAGACCGCGCGATGAGCGGGCGCAGCGGCTTGAGGCTCGACCGCACCTGCTGGCTCGGGATCGAGAGGTAGATCTGCTCGGCGCCGTCGAGGGCCTCGGCGAGATGGTGCGTGGCCGACATCTCCCGGGGCAGGTTGATGCCGGGCAGGTACTTGCTGTTGCGCTTGGCCGTGTCGATCTCGCGTGCGAGCTCGGGGCGTCGCGCCCACATGACGACGTGCGCGCCGCCGTCGGCCAGGATCTTGCCGAAGGTGGTGCCCCAGCTGCCGGCGCCGAGCACCGCGACCTTGGGGAGCGGTTCGTGCTTAGGAGTCAAGCCGCCCCGTCTCCTTCTGGCCGTGCGCGGACGGGTCCCAGCGATCCTTCGGCGCCGGGATGCCGCGGATGCCCGAGAGCAGATCGGCGACGGCATCCATCACGGCCGTGGTGGCCTCGGCCAGCGCGGCGGGGGTCTTCGGAGCGGAGCGATAGGCGGACAGATCCACCGGGTCGCCGATCACGACGGTCATTCGCTTGCGCAGGGGCCACAGGGAGATCTTGCCGTACCGGGGCAGCAGTTCCTGCGCCCCCCACTGCGCCATCGGATACAGCGGGATGTCCCCCATCAACGCGAGCCGCACCGCACCGCTCTTGCCGCGCATCGGCCACAGCTCCGGATCGCGGGTGAGCGTGCCCTCGGGGTAGACGATCACCCCGCGGCCGAGCTTGACGAGCTCACGCGAGGTCGCGATCGTCTCACGCGCGGCCGCTGCGGTCGTCGCGCGCGACACCGGGACCATGCCCGTGGCCCGCAGCGCCCAGCCGAGCGCGGGCACCCGGAACAGGCTCTCCTTCGCCATGAAGCGGGGTGCCCGGCCCGCGCGCCACACCGCGACCGCGACGATGAGCGGGTCGATCTCGCTGTGGTGGTTCGGGGCGAGCACGAAGGCGCCCTCGCGCGGCAGCTTCTCCGCGCCGACGACCCGGATGCGCGTGAAGATCCCGACGAGCGGGACCACGATGCCGGCGAGCACCCAGAACACGCTCGGTCGGGTCTTCTCCTGCGAAGCGCGCGGTCGGGACATGCCGGTCAACCGACGACGTCGAAGTCTGCGCCGAGGGCGGCGAGCTTGTCGAACAGCTTCTCGTATCCGCGGCTGATGATGCCGACGTTGCGGACCACGGATTCGCCCGTCGCAGTGAGGGCCGCGATGACGTGGCTGTAGCCGCCGCGCAGATCGGGGACCGTGATGTCTGCGCCGTGCAGCGGCGTGGGGCCGTTGATCACGGCCGCCTGCTCGAGGTTGCGGCGCGGCACGCGACGCGGCCCCTCCTGCAGGCCGTGCGGGTGGACGACGATGTCGGCGCCCATCTGCACGAGCGCCTGCGTGAAGCCGAAGCGGTTCTCGTAGACGGTCTCGTGCACGATGGACTCGCCGGTCGCCTGCGTGAGCGCGACGATCAGCGGTTGCTGCCAGTCGGTCATGAAGCCCGGGTGCACGTCGGTCTCGACCACGACGGGCGTGAGCTCGCCGCCGCGGCGGAACAGGATGCCGTCCTCGTGGACGTCGAAGTCGCCGCCGACCTTGCGCACGACGTTCAGGAACGTCAGCATCTCCTGCTGCTTGGCGCCGCCCACGAAGATCTCGCCGTCGGTCGCCAGCGCGGCGCACGCCCAGCTCGCGGCCTCGTTGCGGTCGAAGATGGCCCGGTGGTCGTAGCCGCGCAGCTGTTCCACGCCCTCGATGACGATGACGCGGTTCGGCTCGTAGGAGATGATCGCGCCCATCTTCTGCAGCACCGCGATGAGGTCCATGATCTCGGGCTCGATGGCGGCGTTGCGCAGCTCCGTCACGCCCGCCGCGCGCACCGCGGTCAGCAGCACCTGCTCGGTGGCGCCCACACTCGGGTAGGGCAGGTGGATGTTCGCCCCGTGCAGGCCGTTCGGGGCGGAGAGGCGGATGCCGCTGGGCAGCTTCTCCACCACGGCGCCGAACTTGCGCAGCGCATCCAGGTGGAAGTCGATCGGGCGATCGCCGATGCGGCAGCCGCCGAGGTCCGGGATGAACGCCTGACCGAGCCGGTGCAGCAGGGGTCCGCAGAACAGGATCGGGATGCGGGACGCACCGGCGTGCGCGTCGATCTCCTCGAAGTGCGCGGACTCCACATCGGCGGGGTCGAGCATGAACGAGCCCGGCTCGTCGCCGTCGGTGACGTGCACCCCGTGGACCTCGAGGAGCGACCGCACCACGGCGACGTCGCTGATGTCGGGCACGTCGCGCAGCACACTCGGGCTCTCACCGAGGAGCGCCGCCACCATCGCCTTGGTGACGAGGTTCTTCGCGCCCTTCACCTCGACCCGGCCGCGAAGCGGCCGGCCGCCGCGGATCGCGAGGGTCTCGCCCGACCCTCCCTTGCGACCGTCCGAGGAAACGATGTCGTTCAGGAGTGTCATGCAGTGTGCCTCACCATGTCGGTATTCAGGAAGCGGTCACAGGCGGAACCGGCAGGGTACGCGGTCGCCAGCTTTCTCGGTCTGCCTCGAACGCGGCGATCTTGTCCTCGTTCCGGAGCGTCAGGCCGATGTCGTCGAGCCCCTCCAGCAGCCGCCACCTAGTGTAATCGTCGATCTCGAACGGCACCCGGACATCGCCGAGCACGGCTTCGCGCGCTTCGAGGTCGATCGTGATCTGCACGCCCGGCCGCGCCTCGATGGCGTCCCACAGCTGTGCGACATCCTCCTCGGAGATCACCCCGGTGACCAGGCCCTGCTTGCCCGCGTTTCCGCGGAAGATGTCCGCGAACTTGGGGCTGAGCACGGCCTTGAACCCGTAGTCGCGCAGTGCCCACACGGCGTGCTCGCGGCTGGAGCCGGTGCCGAAGTCGGGTCCCGCGACCAGCACCGATGCATGCGCATAGGCGGGCTGGTTGAGGACGAAGCCGGGGTCCTGACGCCAGTTGGCGAACAGCGCGTCGTCGAAGCCGGTCTTGGTGACCCGCTTCAGGTAGACGGCCGGGATGATCTGGTCGGTGTCGACGGCCGAACGGCGCAGCGGCATCGCGACGCCGGTGTGGGTGGTGAACTTCTCCATGTCAGGCCTCCACGGCTTCCAGGTCGCTGGGGCTGGACAGCGTGCCGCGCACCGCCGTGGCGGCGGCGACCAGCGGCGACACCAGGTGGGTGCGTCCGCCCTTGCCCTGGCGGCCCTCGAAGTTGCGGTTCGATGTCGAGGCGCACCGCTCGCCGGGCGCCAGCTGGTCGGGGTTCATGCCGAGGCACATCGAGCACCCGGCGAAGCGCCATTCGGCGCCGAAGTCGATGAAGACCTTGTCGAGGCCCTCGGCCTCCGCCTCCAGGCGCACGCGGGCGGAGCCCGGCACGACCATGACGCGCACGCCCTCGGCCTTCGTGCGCCCCTTGACGATCGACGCGAACGCACGCAGGTCCTCGATGCGGCTGTTGGTGCAGGAGCCCATGAACACGGCGTCCACGCGGATGTCCTTCATCGCCGTGCCCGGCGTCAGGTCCATGTACTGCAGCGCGCGCTCGGCGGCCGCCCGGGCGTTGGGGTCGTCGAAATCGTCGGGCTGCGGGACGCTCTGCGACAGCGAGACGCCCTGGCCGGGGTTGGTGCCCCACGTGACGAAGGGCTCCAGCTCGTTCGCGTCGAGGAAGACCTCGGCGTCGTAGACGGCTCCCTCGTCGCTCGGCAGGGTGCGCCAGTAGGCGACGGCGTCGTCCCAGTCCTGCCCCTGAGGGGCGTGCGGGCGCCCCTTGAGGTACTCGAACGTGATGTCGTCGGGGGCGACCATCCCCGCGCGGGCGCCGGCCTCGATCGACATGTTGCACATCGTCATGCGCCCCTCCATCGAGAGGGAGCGGATCGCGCTGCCGCGGTACTCGAGCACGTAGCCCTGACCGCCGTTGGTGCCGATCTTGGCGATCACGGCGAGGATGACGTCCTTCGCGGTGACGCCCGGGCCCAGCGCGCCCTCGACGGTGATCGCCATCGTCTTGAAGGGCTTCAGCGGCAGGGTCTGGGTGGCCAGCACGTGCTCGACCTCGCTGGTGCCGATGCCGAATGCCATGGCACCGAACGCACCGTGCGTCGAGGTGTGGCTGTCACCGCACACGACGGTGATGCCCGGCATCGTGAGGCCGAGCTGCGGGCCGACGACGTGCACGATGCCCTGCTCGCGGTCGCCCAGCGAGTGCAGGCGCACGCCGAACTCGGCGGCGTTGCGGCGCAGCGTCTCGATCTGGATGCGGCTCGTCGGGTCGGCGATGGGCTTGGTGATCTCGAGCGTCGGGGTGTTGTGGTCCTCGGTCGCGATCGTCAGGTCGAGGCGGCGCACCGGTCGCCCCTCGGCGCGCAGACCGTCGAACGCCTGCGGGCTCGTGACCTCGTGCACCAGGTGCAGGTCGATGTAGATGAGGTCGGGCTGGCCGTCTTCGCCCTTGACGACCACATGGTCGTCCCAGACCTTCTCGGCGAGCGTGCGAGGTCGATCGGGGATGACCGTCGTCTCGTTCTCGGTCGCGGCGTGCGCAGTGCTCATGGGTTCGTCGTTCTCCTAGGGAAGGGGATCAAAGCCCGCGACAGACTCCGCGACGGGGATGGGCTCAGAGCGAGACCCCGCCGCGGCCGCTAAGAAGGAGGCGAGCGATCCGCACGCTGCCAGACTACCAGGCCTTCAGGAGCCGATCCCGTCCGTGCCCTCAGGCACCTTCTCCCGACGACCGGCGATGACGCTCGCCACCGCCGCGGCGGCCATCGCGACGACGATGACGCCGAGGGACATCACCGTCGAGATCTCCGGCGCGGCCTCGACCGGCTCGCCGCCGTTGATGAAGGGCAGCTCGTTCACGTGCAGCGCGTGCAGCATGAGCTTGACGCCGATGAACGCGAGGATGAACGCGATGCCGTAGTGCAGGTAGCGCAGGCGGCCGAGCAGGCTCCCCAGCAGGAAGTAGAGCTGACGCAGGCCCATGAGGGCGAACAGGTTCGCGGTGAAGACGATGAAGGGGCTGCGGGTGATCCCGAAGATGGCCGGGATCGAGTCGATCGCGAAGATGAGGTCGGTGAACCCGATCGCCACGAACACGAGGATCATCGGCGTCCACACCGCCTTGCCCTGGACCGAGGTGCGCAGCTTCGAGCCGTCGTAGGAGTCGCTGATGCTGATGAAGCGACGCAGGAACCGCACGATCCCGGTCTCGGTGCGGGCGTCGTCCTCCTCCTTGCCCGGGAACGCCTGGCGCCACGCCGTGTAGACGAGGAAGAGTCCGAAGATGTAGAAGATCCAGCTGAAGTTCTCGATCAGTGCGGCCCCGAGCAGGATGAACACACCGCGCAGCACGAGGGCGATGATGATGCCCACCATCAGGACTTCCTGCTGGTAGCGCCGCGGCACCGAGAACTGCGACATGAGCAGCACGAACACGAAGAGGTTGTCGATCGAGAGGCTGTACTCGGTCAGCCAGCCGGCGACGAACTGCGTGGCGGCATCCCCGCTGCGCGTGACGGCGAACAGGATGCCCGCGAAAAGCAGCGCCAGCGCGACGTAGAACACCACCCACAGCGTCGATTCCCGCGCGGACGGGATGTGCGGGCGCTTGAGGATGATCAGCAGATCGCCGACCAGGACGGCGACGAGGACGATCAGCGCGGTGATCTCGAACCAGACGGGGAGGACGAAGCCCATTGGGGAGCCTTTCGCAGGGGTCGACTGAAGGCCGACAGTCTCTCCCCCCGCCGGAGCGGTGCGCGTCCGGGGCGATTGCCCGTGATGACGAACGCGCGTTTGCGGGATACTCCCTGCGTGCTCCTCCAGCCTACCGGAGCCTGGCCGCGGGCGCGGGCCGCCGGTCGTCCGGACAGACGAGAAGAGCCCACCCTGCCGGGTGGGCTCTTCTGTGTCGGTGACCCCAGCGGGATTCGAACCCGCGTTACCGCCGTGAGAGGGCGGCGTACTAGGCC
>DATMTQ010000133.1:0-21857 GCA_035564095.1 Microbacterium sp.
GTTTCGGTGCGGGCTCGCGTAACTCGCTGCGGGCTTGCGGATGCCGGCTTACAGGCGGGGGGTGCGGGGCGGCTCGGTGCGGCGGTGGCCGGTGGCCTCGAACGCGGCGGCGAGCTGCAGCAGCGCGGTGTCGTCGTAGGCGCGGCCCGAGATCGTGAGGCCCACCGGCATCCCGATGTCGGCCATCGTCCCCATCGGCACCGTGACGGACGGGATGCCGAGGTGGCGCGGGACGATGTTGCCGTTCGCGACCCACACGCCGTTGCGCCAGCCCTGGTCGGCGGACGCCTCGTTCACGTCCATGTCGGCTGGGCCCACGTCGGCCATCGCCGGGTAGACGATCGCATCCAGCCCGAGCTCGTCCATCCACTGCTCGAGGTCGATGCGGCGGGTCTCCTCGAGCCCGCGCACGCCCTCCGCCATGTGCGGGATGGTCGTCGGGTCGGTGACCGGGTGCGCGCGGAACAGGTCGGGCAGCTCGTTGATGTCGTCGTCGAACCCGGTGTAGCGGTCGGGCAGTGCGCCCGGAGGAGCCGGGAAGATCTGAGCGCCGTCGACCTGCGTGAGCGAGTTCAGCGCCGGGTCGTCGTTCGCGGCGAGGAAGTCGTTCCAGCTCCACGCGCACAGCTCCACGACCTCGCTGCGCAGGAAGTCGGCCGGAACGATCCCGCGGGTGGCGATCGTCGGAGCACCGGCCCGGTCGCCCTCGTAGTTGGTGACCGCCGGGAAGTCCACCTCGACCACCTCGGCGCCGGCGGCCTCGAGGTCGGCACGGGTCGCGCGCCACAGCTCCATGACCGACTCGCGGGTCTCGACGCGCTGTCCGGTCGGCCCGCCGATGCCGGTTCCGGTTCCGGCATCCGGATCCGCGTTGATGTACATCTTCGGCACGCCGAACCGCTTGCCGCGCAGGTCGGCTGGCTTCAGCGCCACGTACGACGCGGGTCGCACCTCGGATGACGCGGGCAGCTGCACCCACGGCTGCATGCGCCAGAAGTCGCCGCGCGTGGTGTGGTCGTCGGCCACCACGACGTCGAGGATCTCGAGCAGATCGGCCATGCTCCGCGCATGCGGCACGACCACGTCCTGCGTCGGTACGAGCGGCCAGTTGCCGCGCACCGAGATGACGCCGCGGCTCGGGCAGTAGGCGACGAGCGCGTTGTGGGATGCCGGCGCCCGGCCGCTCGACCAGGTCTCCTCGCCGAGGCCGAACGCCGCGAAGGATGCCGCGGTCGCCGTGCCGGACCCGTTCGAGGAGCCGGAGCCGAACGCCGACGTCAGCCACTCGGCGTTGTAGGGGCTCTCCGCCCGGCCGTACACGCCGCGCTGCATTCCGCCGTTGGCCATCGGCGGCATGTTCGTGAGGCCGAGGCACACCGCCCCGCCGCCCCGCAGCCGCTCGATCGTGAACGCGTCGCGCTGCGCGACCAGGTGCTCGAACGCGGGGCTGCCCGACGCCGCGGTCAGCCCCTGGTGCAGGTAGCTGTCCTTGGCCGTGTACGGGATGCCGTCGAGCGGCCCGAGCAGTTCGCCCGCGGCGCGGCGCGCGTCGGAGGCCGCCGCCTCGTCAAGCGCGGACGGATTCGGCACGACCACCGCGTTGAGCTTCGTCTCGGTGTCGGGGCCGTCGTAGGCGGCGATGCGCGCCTGGTATGCCTCGACGAGCCGCACGCTGGTGACCTCGCCGGACTCGAGCGCGGCGCGCAGGTCGGCGATGGAGGTCTCGACGACGTCGAACATGACTCAGGCCCCCGATTCGTCGGGCTCGGCGACCGTCAGCGACGGCTGCTGCTGGGTGATGCAGTGGATGCCGCCGCCGCCGGCGAAGATCTGACGGGCATCCACCGTCACCGCGCGGCGGTTGCCGGGATAGGCGGCTTCGAGGATCTCGCGCGCCCGCGCGTCGCCGGACTCGTCGCCGAACCCGCACGCGATGATGCCGCCGTTGACGACGAGGTGGTTGACGTACGAATAGTCGACGAAGCCCTCGTCGTCGCGGATCGTCGCGGGGGCGGGCAGGTCGATGATCTCGAGCTCGCGGCCCATGGCATCCGTGTGGCCGGCCAGCACGGCGCGCAGATCGCGGGAGACCTGGTAATCGGGGTGCTCGGGGTCGTTCTGCTTGTGCAGCAGGACGGAGCCGGGCGTGCCGAACGCGGCCACGATGTCGACGTGCCCGTTCGTGCCGAAGTCGTCGTAGTCGCGGGTGAGTCCGCGGGGCAGCCAGATGGCCTTCGTGATGCCGAGGGTGCGGGCGAGCTCCGCCTCGACGCGCGCCTTGTCGGCGTACGGGTTGCGGCGCTTGTCGAGCTGCACGGTCTCGGTGAGCAGGATGGTGCCCTCGCCGTCGACGTGGATGCCGCCGCCCTCGTTGACGAGCAGGGAGCTGACGAGCTCGGAGCCGACGATGCCCGAGACGAGGCGCGCGTGCTCGGCGGACTTCTCGAAGTCGGACCAGCCGCGATCGCCCCAGCCGTTGAACACCCAGTCCACCGCGCCGAGCACGCCGGGACGTTCGTCGTCGACGACGAACGTGGGCCCGTGGTCGCGGAACCAGAATTCGTCGACGGGCGCTTCGACCACCTCGATCTCCGAGCTGAGCATGCGGCGCGCGCGCTCGGCCTGGGCCGGGTCGACGACCATCGTCACCGGCTCGAAGTCGATGATCGCGTTCGCGACGGCGCTCCAGGCTTCGTAGAAGCGCTCCTGCTCGGCGGCGTCGTCGCCGGTCGTCTGGCCCTCGGCGGGGAATGCCATCCAGGTGCGATCGTGCGGGGCGCCTTCGTGCGGCATCCTCCAGCCCATGAGGGTCCTCTTCCTCGAGACGGTCGGGGTTGCCGTCAGCGTATCCGTTTCGGCTTCGCCCGACCATGCCGCGATGTCGAACGGAGGCCACCCTGCTGGACGCTGTGTCGGGTGGGTGGCCTCCGAACGGGTTCGGGCCCTTGCGCCGGTTCCGCGTGAGAGCGGTTCCAGGCGTCCTCCGACAGCATCCTCCTCTCGCGGTCGCAAGGGAAGAGGCGAAAACCGGATCAGGGCTTGCGCAGACGACGCGGGTGCGGCGCCTGCACGGGCTGCCATCCGCGCCGGGCCGGCCTGGCTCCCGTGCGGTGGTCGTCGCGCGAGCGGTACACGACGTACGGGCGGAACAGGTACCAGACCGGCACGGAGAAGACGTGCACGAGGCGAGTGAAAGGCCACAGCGCGAACAGGCACGTCGCGGCGAGGGCGTGCAGCTGGAAGACGAGGGGAGCAGCGGCCATGAGCTGTGGCTCCGGGTGGAACAGCAGGATGCTGCGCACCCACGGCGAGACCGTGTCGCGGTACTCGTACCCCGGTCCGAACAGCTGCGTCGCCACCGTCGCCGTCGCCCCGAGCAGGATGGTGCCGCCGAGGAACACGTACATGACCTTGTCCATGGCGGTCGTCGCGAGGAACACGGCGCCCACGGTACGGCGCCGGTAGACGAGGATCGCGAGACCGACGATCGTCATCGCGGCCGCGACCGTGCCCAGGCCCACGGCGCCGAGGTGGTACAGCCACTCCGGGACGCCCATCGCCGCGATCCACTCCTTGGGGACCAGCAGGCCCACCACGTGGCCCGCGAGCACGACCAGGATGCCGTAGTGGAACAGCGGTCCGCCCCAGCGCAGCAGCCGGTTCTCATAGGTCTGGCTGGAGCGGGAGGTCCAGCCGAACTGGTCGTAACGATAACGCCAGACGTGCCCCACCACGAACACCGCCATGGCGATGTACGGGAACACCACCCACAGCACCAGACTCAGCGGATCCATGCGTCCTCCCGGTTTCCGTCGTCGAGTCGTCGGGGCTGCGCCGCGAACGGCGGCAGCATCCCGTCGTCCGTCCCCACCAGCTCGGCGGGCGGCCCCTCGTTGATCAGTCGCAGGTAGCGCTCGCGGGTGCGCTCGTCGATCGGCGGCAGCGAGAGCGTGACGGCGCGCACGACCGCCGCCCAGGGGCTGTCCAGCTGCTCGAGCGCGAACCGCAGCACCTCGATGCCCTCGCGGTGCGCCGAGAGCAGGTCCGCTCCGATCGGGGAGTCCGACAGGGCCGACAGCTCCAGCACCGCCGGCAGGTAGTCGGGCAGCTCCGGTGCGTCGAACTCCCACCCGGCGGCGCGGTAGCCGTCCAAGAACGCGACCAGCGCGGCCCCGCGGCGGCGGGTGTCGCCGGTCGCGTAGTAGGTGAGATACAGCGAGCACTTGCGCTTCAGATCGAACGTGCGCACGTACTGCTGCTGCCATGGCGTCGGGCCGGCGGCCTCGGCCGCGTCCAGGAAGCCGGCGAACAGCTCCGCGACGCGCGCGGGCAGGGATGCCGCGTGCGTGCGCAGCACCGGCAGCCGCGCGAACCACGTCTCGTCCGGGTACTCCAGCAGCAGGGAGGCGATCATGTGCACGGTGGCGCGTTCGCCCGGGCGCAGCGACAGCACGGGCAGCGGGGCGGGCAGCATCCGCTTCGGGGTCACGCGGCCGATCACGGACGGGCCTCGTCCCGGTCGGCGGCGGCCTGGGGCGGGAACAGCCCGTCGGGGCTGCCGTTGCCGTCCCAGTTCAGCAGATTCACCCGGCCGGGCGTGGACGGCCGGTCGGCGGTCTGGCGGTCCTTCAGCGCATGGAAGTTCTCCACTGCGACGGGCGGCTGCCCGTGCCCGGATGCCGTGCCGAAGACGCCGGGTCCGTACATGCCGGGGCCCTCGTCGTAGTCCAGGGAGCACGCCAGCTCCTCCAGCTGCTGCGCCTGCTCGGCGTGCGCTGCCGGGATGACGTACCGGTCGTCGTACTTCGCGACCGCCAGCAGCCGGTACATCTCCTCGACCTGGGTGCCGGTCATCCCGATGGCGTTCGCGATCGCTTCGTCGCGTTCGCCGTCCAGCGTCACCCCGCGCATGAACGAGCGCATGCCGGCCAGGGTGCGCAGCGCCCGGTCGACGGGGCCGGCATCCCCCGCCGTGAACAGCTCGGCGAGGTAGCCGATCGGGATGCGCAGCTTCTCGATCGCGGCGAACAGCGTGCGCGCGTCCTCCCCGTCGTTGCCCGACTCGGTCACGACGTCCACGACCGGCGACAGCGGCGGCACGTACCAGACCATCGGCAAGGTGCGGTACTCCGGATGCAGCGGCAGGGCGATGCGGTATTCGTTGATCAGCCGCCAGATCGGGCTGCGCTGGGCGGCGTCGATCCAGTCGTCCGGGATGCCGTCGCGCCGGGCCGCGGCGACGACCTCGGGATCGCGCGGGTCGAGGAAGACCGCACGCTGCGCGTCGAGCAGGTCATGCTCGTCCTCCACGGCCGCGGCCTCCGCGACTCTGTCCACGTCGTACAGCACGAGGCCGAGGTAGCGCAGGCGCCCGACGCAGGTCTCGGAGCACACCGTGGGCAGCCCGACCTCGATGCGCGGGTAGCACAGGGTGCACTTCTCCGCCTTGCCGGTCTTGTGATTGAAGTACACCTTCTTGTACGGGCATCCCGACACGCACATCCGCCAGCCGCGGCAGCGGTCCTGGTCGACCAGCACGATGCCGTCCTCCGCGCGCTTGTACATCGCGCCGGACGGGCACGACGACACGCACGAGGGATTGAGGCAGTGCTCGCAGATGCGCGGCAGGTAGAACATGAACGCGCGCTCGAAGTCGGCGCTCACCTTCTCGCTCATCTTCTGCAGGATCGGGTCGTGCTTGAGCGTCGCGGCCGATCCGCCGAGGTCGTCATCCCAGTTCGCCGACCACGTGATCTTCATGTCCTCGCCGGTGAGCAGGCTCTTCGGACGGGCGACCGGCGTGTGTTCCGACTCCGGGGAGTTCAGCAGCATGTCGTAGTCGTAGGTCCACGGCTCGTAGTAGTCCTCGATGCCGGGCAGCTTCGGGTTGGAGAAGATGTTCAGCAGCTTCTTGATCCGGCCGCCGCCTCGCAGCCGGAGCCGGCCGCCCCTGGTGCGCACCCAGCCGCCCTCCCACTTCTGCTGGTCCTCGTACGTGCGCGGATACCCCTGGCCGGGCCGGGTCTCGACGTTGTTGAACCAGACGTACTCCATGCCGGTGCGGTTGGTCCACGCCTGCTTGCACGTGACAGAGCAGGTGTGGCATCCGATGCACTTGTCGAGGTTCATCACCATCGACATCTGCGCCATGACCTTCATCGGTACTGCACCTCCTGGCTGCGGCGGCGGATCGTGGTGACCTCGTCGCGCTGGTTCCCGGTCGGGCCGAGGTAGTTGAACGCGTACGACAGCTGGGCGTAGCCGCCGATGAGATGACTGGGTTTGAGCAGGATGCGGGTCAGTGAGTTGTGGATGCCGCCGCGCAGACCGCTCGTCTCGCTGATCGGCACGTCCACGGTGCGGTCCTTCGCGTGATACATGAACACCGTCCCCTCCGGCATCCGGTGCGACACGATCGCGCGGGCGACCACGACGCCGTTGCGGTTGTACGCCTCGATCCACTCGTTGTCGACGACGTGGATCTTCGCCGCATCCTGCGGGCTCATCCAGATGGTGGGACCGCCGCGCGAGAGAGACAGCATGAAGAGGTTGTCCTGGTACTCGGAGTGGATCGACCACTTCGAATGGGGCGTGAGGTAGCGCACCGACACCTCGGCGTGGGATGCCGGTCCGCCGTTGCTCGAGCTGGTGCCTGGGATGGCGTCGCCGAACAGCCGATGCAGGTCCAGCGGCGGCCGGTAGACGGGCAGGCCCTCGCCGAGCTCCTCCATCCAGTCGTGGTCGAGGAAGAAGTGCTGACGGCCGGTGAGGGTGTGCCAGGGCTTGAGGTTCTCGACGTTGACGGCGAAGGCCGTGTAGCGCCGGCCGCCATGCTCGGAGCCGGACCACTCCGGAGAGGTGATCACGGACCGCGGCTGCACCTGGACGTCCGCGAAGGTCAGGCGCGTGCCCTCGTGGTCCTCCGCGAGGTGCGCCAGGCGCTGCCCGGTGCGCTTCTCGAGTTCGCGGAAGCCCTGCACCGCGAGACGTCCGTTGGTGGTGCCGGACAGGCTCAGGATCATCTCGCACGCCCGCGCGTCGGTGTCCAGCCGCACCCGGCCTGCCGCGGGACCGGACGAGAACGTGCCGTTGACCCGGCCGAGCTTCGCGATCTCCGGCTCCGCGCGGTACACGACGCCCTTGGTGACCAGGCCCAGCTTCTCGGTGAGCGGGCCGAGCGAGCGCCACTGCTCGGCGAGGGCCGGATAGTCGCGTTCGACGACGATGAGCTTCGGCATGGTGACGCCCGGCACGGCCGGAGCGCCCTCGGCCACGGCGCCGTGCGGGGTCGCCAGAGCGTCCGCGGTGTCGTGCAGCAGCGGCGCCGCGATGAGGTCGCGCCGTGTGCCGAGGTGCGTGCGGGCAAGCTCGCTGAAGCGCTGGGCCAGCAGCCCGAACATGTCGAAGTCGGTGCGGGTCTGCCAGGGCGTGTCGATCGCCGGGGTGAACGCGTGCACGAACGGATGCATGTCGGTCGACGATAGATCGTGCTTCTCGTACCAGGTCGCCGCGGGCAGCACGATGTCGCTGAACAGCGTCGTGCTGGTCATGCGGAAATCGGCCGTGATCAGCAGGTCGAGCTTGCCGGCGGGAGCGTCGTCGCGCCAGGCGATGTCGTGCGGCCGAGCCCCTTCGGCGGCTTCGTCGGCGCGGATGGCGGCATCGGTGCCGAGCAGGTGCTTGAGGAAGTACTCGTTGCCTTTGCCGGACGAGCCGAGGATGTTGGCCCGCCACACGGTGACGATGCGGGGGAAGTTCTCGGGGGCATCCGGATCCTCGCACGCGTAGTGCAGAGAACCGTCGGCGAGCGCGTCGATCACGTGCTGCGCCGGCTCCTTGCCCGCCGCTTCCGCCTCATCGACGAGGTCGAGCGGATTGCGGTCGAAGGTGGGGTAGCTCGGCATCCATCCCCGCTTGACCGATTCGACGAGGCAGTCCGCGGTGGTGCGTCCCCGGAACCGCCCGCGGGCGAGCTGGGACGCCAGCTGGTCGGCGGGCAGGCCGTCGTACCGCCACTGATCGGTGGCGAGATACCAGAACGCGGTGCCGATCATGAGGCGCGCCGGGCGCACCCAGTCTGCCCCGGTCGAGTACTGCGTGTAGCCGGTGAGGGGACGCACCTTCTCCTGGCCGACGTAGTGCGCCCAGCCGCCGCCGTTGACCCCCTGGCATCCGGTCATCGTGGTCAGCGCGAGGAACGTGCGGTAGATCGTGTCGGAATGGAACCAGTGGTTGGTGCCGGCGCCCATGATGATCATCGACCTGCCGCCGGAGCGATCGGCGTTGTCGGCGAACTCGCGCGCGATGCGGATGGCCTGCACCGCGGGCACCGAGGTGATCTCCTCCTGCCAGGCGGGGGTGCCGACGGCGTCCGCGTCGTCGTACCCCGTCGGCCAGTCGCCGGGGAGGCCGGTGCGGGCGACGCCGTACTGGGCCAGCAGCAGGTCGAACACGGTCGTCACGGTGCGGCCCGCCACCCGCCGGGTGGGGACGCCGCGCACCACGACGCCGCTGCCGCCCTCGTGCTCGTGTCCGGGCTCGGGCGTGACGTCGAACCGGGGGAACGAGATGGCCGCCGCCGCGCCGTCCCAGTCCGCGAGGTCGGCGACCGAGAGCGGCGGCACGACCGCGCCGAGGTCGAGGTTCCACCGGCCTTCGTCCTCCGGGGAGAACCGGTGCCCGAGGCTGCCGCCGGGCACCACCGGGGCGCCGTCGGCGTCCAGCAGCACCGGCTTGAAGTCGGGGTGCGCCGCCGCGCCGTCGGCGGGGATGCCGGCCGTGGCGAGGTCGGCGGCCGTGAGGAACTTGCCCGGCACCAGGTCGTCGCCGTGCGGTTCGAGAGTCACCAGGTACGGGGAGTCGGTGTATCGGCGCAGGTAGTCCTCGAAGCGCTGCGTGCGGCGCGCGACGAAGTGCTCGGTGAGGATGACGTGGCCCATGGCGAACGCGAGCGCGCCGTCGGTGCCGGGATGCGGCGCCATCCACTCGTCGGCGAACTTGGTGTTGTCGGTGTAGTCCGGCGAGACCGTGACGATCTTCGTGCCGCGGTAGCGGGCCTCGGCCATGAAGTGCGCGTCGGGGGTGCGGGTGACCGGCACGTTCGAGCCCCACATCATGATGTACGACGAGTTGAACCAGTCCGCCGACTCGGGCACGTCGGTCTGGTCGCCGAACACCTGCGGGGATGCCACGGGAAGATCGGCGTACCAGTCGTAGAACGACAGCATCGCGCCGCCCAGCAGGCTCATGAAGCGCGCGCCGGCGCCGTGCGACACCATCGACATCGCGGGGATCGGCGAGAACCCGGCGATGCGGTCCGGGCCGTAGGCCTTTACGGTGTGCACGTGCGCGGCCGCGGCGATCTCGACCGCCTCCTCCCACGTGGCGCGCACGAATCCGCCCTTGCCGCGCTGCCGGCGGTACGCGGTGGAGGCATCCGGATCGGCCTGCAGTGCCGCCCACGCCTCCACCGGATCGGGATGCCGCCGCTTCGCCGCGCGGTACCGCTCCAGCAGCGCGCCGCGGATGTACGGGTACCGCACACGGGTGGGGGAGTACGTGTACCAGCTGAACGCGGCGCCGCGGGGGCATCCGCGCGGCTCGTACTCGGGGGAGTCCGGGCCCACCGACGGATAGTCGGTCTGCTGCACCTCCCAGGTGATGATGCCGTCCTTGACGTACACCTTCCACGAGCACGACCCCGTGCAGTTCACGCCGTGCGTGGAGCGCACCACCTTGTCGTGCGACCACCGGTCACGGTAGAACACGTCCCCGGCGCGTCCGCCGTCGAGGAACAGCGTGCGCTGATCGGGCGATACCTGCCCCGGCCGCAGGAAGCGACGCATGCCGACGAGCGCCTCGGCGAGGGCCCCGTCGGTCGCGGGGTGGATGTCGCGGGTGTGCGGGGTCATGTCGGTTCCTCCGGGCATCGTCGCTGTGGCCCAGCATGCTCCGCTCGCCGTGCGCTGGCCAGGAGATCGACCGTGTTTATTCGGATCGATCCGAATAAACACGGTCTGTGCCCCTCTCGCCGCGTGCGACCGCGCGCTAGCGTCGGCAGCACGACGTCGTGCGGGGGAGGCAGTTCATGAACGCCAGAGCCGAGACGGCCGTGGATCGTGGGAACCCGGCCACCAGCCTGCGAGGCGGCTTGGGCCAGGTCGTGCTGGCGACCGTGGCATCCACCGTCGGCTTCTGGGCATGGATGCTGATCGCACCGATGCAGAAGACGTACGCCGTGCAGCTGGGCCTCGACGAGGGGCAGATCTCGCTGATGCTGGCCACTCCCGTGCTCGTCGGAGCCCTCGGACGGGTCGCGGTGGGTGCGCTGACCGACCGGTTCGGCGGCCGCCGGATGTTCGCCGGCGTGCTGCTGTCGGCGGTACCCGCGGTGCTGCTGGTGCTTCTCGCCGGCACCGTCCGCAGCTTCCCCCTGCTGCTCGTGGCCGCGCTCCTGCTCGGCGTCGCGGGCACGATCTTCGCCGCGGGCATCCCATTCTCCAGCGCCTGGTTCCCGCCGCACCGGCGGGGGCTCGCCAACGGCGTGTTCGGGATGGGGATGATCGGGACCGCCGTGTCGGCGTTCGCGACGCCGCGCCTGGCGCAAGCCATCGGATACGCGCCCACGCATCTGCTCGTGGCCGGCCTCATGATCATCATGGCGATCGTCGTCTGGGCGTTCATGAGGGATTCGCCGACCTGGACACCGAGCCGGCAGCCGCTCGTGCCGAAGGTGCTGGGCGCGCTGCGGCTTTCGGTGACGTGGGAGATGGCGTTCCTGTACGGCATCGTGTTCGGCGGGTTCGTCGCTTTCTCCACCTTCCTGCCGAAGTACCTCACGACGATCTACCCCGATCAGGTGGATGCCGTGGGGGCGGGCACGCGCACCGCACTGTTCGCGGCGGCCGCGGTGATCGCCCGGCCGATCGGCGGATTCCTCGCCGACCGTCTCGGGCCGAAGGTGGTCTCGCTGCTCTCGCTCGCCGGGATCGTCGCACTCGCCTACGTCGTCGGCCAGCAGCCGCCGGAGGGCATCCTGACCGGCGTCACGTTCCTGCTTATGGCCGCGGCCATGGGGCTCGGGATGGGCGCCGTGTTCGCCTGGATCGGACCGTCCACGCCGCCGGACAAGGTCGGCGCGGTCACCGGAGTGGTCGCGGCGGCCGGCGGCCTGGGCGGATACTTCCCGCCGCTCGTGATGGGCGTCACCTACCACGCGCAGACCAACTCCTATTCGCTCGGGCTGTGGCTGCTCGTGCTGGTCGGCGCGGGTGCGCTCGTCGTCGCCGGCATGCTGCGCGACGCGCGCACCCGCTGACGTGCGGCGCGGGATCAGCGCGGGGTCATCAGAGCGCGGTGAGGGCTCCTGTGCGATCGAGCTGCAGCGTCAGGTCGATGCCCATCCGTGCGAGGAACGCGTCGTCGTGGCTGACCACGAGCACGGCGCCGCGGTACGCGGACAGGGCGTCGACGACCTGGTCGACGGTGTCGAGATCCAGGTTGTTGGTCGGCTCGTCGAGCACGAGCAGCTGCGGCGGCGGGTCGGTCAGCAGCAGGCGCGCCAGCGCGACGCGGAAGCGCTCGCCGCCGGACAGCGTGGACACCGGCCGCAGCACGGCGTCGCCGCGCAGCAGGAAACGCGCGAGCCGATTGCGCAGCTCGGCGGTCGGGGTGTGCGGGGCGGCGGCCTGCAGGTTCTGCAGCACCGTCGCCTGCTCGTCCAGCCCGTCCACCCGCTGCGGCAGGTACCCGATGCGGTCGATGTGTGCGCGCGCGGACACCCGGTCGTTCAGCGAGCGGAGCGGTGCACACCCCCGGTCGTTGAGCGAGCGGATCGGTGCACACCCCCGGTCGTTCAGCGAGTGGAGCGAGTCGAAACGCGGTGGGCCTTCGGGATCAGATGCCTCGGGAGTCAGCTGCGTTTCGTCTCGTCGCTGCGCTCCTCGCTCAACGACCGGGGGGTGTGCGGGAGCTCCTCGCTCAACGGCCGGGGGAGTGACCAGCCGCTCCAGCAGGGTGGTCTTGCCGGCGCCGTTCGGCCCGATGAGCGCCACGCGCTCCGGTCCCTGGATGATCCACCGCCGCTCGCCGTCGTCGAGCGTCGCGATGCGGCGGCCGGACGGCACATCCGGATCGGGCAGGTCGATCCGCACGGAATCGTCGTCACGCACGCGACGCTCCGCGGCATCCAGCACCGCTCGCGCAGTCGCCTCCTTCTGCGCCACCTCGACCCGCAGCCTGCCGGCCGACACCTGCGCCTCCATCCGGCGCCCGTGCGCGATGATCTTCGGCACGCGCTTCTCCGCCTCGGCTTTGCGGCCCATCGCCGCGCGGCTCGCGAGCTTGGATTCGGCCTCGATGCGCTGACGCTTCTCGCGGCGCAGATCCTTGCGGGCATCCGATTCGGCGCGCGCGGCGGCATCCTGCTCGGCATCCAGCCACGCCCGCCACGCCGAGTACGGCCCGCCGAACACCGACAGGGCACCGCCGTACAGCTCGGCGGTGTCGTCCATCAGCTCGAGCAGCGCGACGTCGTGGCTGACCACGACGAGCGCACCACGCCACTCCCGAACGAGGGCGTAGAGGCGGGCGCGGGCCTCGCGGTCGAGGTTGTTGGTCGGCTCGTCGAGCAGCGTGACCGCCGCGCGCCGCAGCCGGATGCCGGCCACCGCGGCCAGCACCGCCTCGCCGCCGGACAGTTCGCCCACCCGGCGGTCGAGGGCGTCGGCGGGCAGTCCCGCCTCGGCGAGAGCGGCGGTGGCGCGCGCCTCGATGTCCCAGTCGTCGCCGATGGTGTCGAAGTGGGCCGGGTCGACGTCGCCGGACACGACCGCCCGCACAGCCGCGAGCACGGGCCCGATGCCGAGCAGGTCGGCGACCGGCGTCTCGGTGTCGAGCGTCAGCTGCTGCGGCAGGTACGCCACGCCACCGGTGACCGTCACGCAGCCCGAGACCGGCGTGAGGATGCCGGCGATCAGCTGCAGCAGCGTGGACTTGCCGGAGCCGTTGCGGCCGACGAGTCCAGTGCGGCCGGCGCCGATCGCGCCGGAGACGCCGTTCAGCGCCGGCGAGCCGTCTGGCCAGGCGAAGGTGAGGTCGTCGAGGACGACGGCCGATTTCGTGAGGGATGCGGACATGGGGGCCTCCAGAGCGTTCGGGATGCACCGAACACCGAAGGCCGCGGAGGCGCTGCCGGGAGCAATGTGCCCTGACGGGGAGCGGGAAGCGACGGGATCGACGGTCGGCGCGGCATGGACGCGCAGACACGTCGGAAATCGACGGGTACGGCGCGGATTACAGCGCGGACGCGACGATCTCGGTCACAGGTCTTCCTCACACTCGGGACAGGAACCAGCCCAGGTTACCCGATCACGCGGGCGAAGTGGTGGGCTCCAGCCGTTTCGCGAGGAACGTCACGACGTCGTCGAGCTCGGCTTGCGAGACGCTGTGCGTGAGTCCGGCGTACACCCGCCCGGACAGCTCGACGTGGGCGGGCAGCCACTCGGTCGTGTGGGCGACGAGGGATGCCGGGATCACCTCGTCGCGCGCACCGCGGCCCCAGAACACTGGTGGCTTGAGCTCCGTGAGCTCGGCGTCGCGCGGGAGGTCGCCGGGCGCGGCATACCCCGCCAGCACCACGGCGAACGCGAATCGGTCGGGCTGCAGCCGGAGAGCCTGCAGCGACACCGCACCGCCCTGTGAGAAGCCGAGGAGCCCCACCGGCCCGTCGTGCCCGGTGTCGTCGAGCCAGGCGAGGAACGACTCCGCAGCGGCCGTGATGGCCGCGGCATCCCGCATCGAGGCGTCTTCGATCGCGTACCACGCCGCTCCCGGAGCCGGCCACGACGGTGCGAGCGGAGCACGCACGGATGCCACGAGGAACCCCGCGGGCAGGTGCGGCACGAGCCCGTACAGGTCGTGCTCGTCGGCGCCGTAGCCGTGCAGCAGCACCAGCAGCGTCCGCCCGGCGCGCTCGTCGGGCGGCGCCGACCACAGCACGGCACCGGGATCGAGGTCGGGCACGTCGGGATCGCTCATGCACACCATGCTCCCAGAGGCATCCGACATTTCGCCGACCCCATGGGCTCCGTCTCGATCCCACCGGCGAGATCACGACCGGGCTGTGGGGCCGGTGCCGAACCGATGGGTTCGGCGGGTGGGCGGGGCGGGGAGCGGATCAGCGGGATGCCGCGGAGCGGCGGGCGGACTCGATGATCATCTCGACGCCGCGCATGAGCAGGTCGACGTCGCGCAGTTCGCTGAGCCCGCCGCCGTAGCGGGCGATCATCGGGTAGCGGCGCGGATCCACGAGGAGCGGCTCGTCGAGCCAGGCGCCCTCGACGTCGCCCGGCGTCTCGGCGCGCGCCCGGGCGATGCCGGCGGCGCCGGACAGGCTGTGAGACGCCAGCAGGGCGTAGTGGCGCACGATCTCGTCGTCGGACAGGCCCGCCTCCCGGAACGCGTCGAGCATCAGCTCGATGGCGCCGAGCTCACCCGGGCCGTGGGTGGTCAGCACGACGGATTCGACGGCGATCGCCGGGTACCGCGCCGCCCACACGAGGGTGCGTTCGGCGAGCACGCGGATGCGCTCGTCCCAGCCGGCGGCCATGTCCACCTCGGCGAGGGATCCCGCCAGGATGCGGTCGAGCAGCGCCCGCATGAGATCGTCCTTGCTGCGGAAGTGCCGGTAGATCGCGGTGGGGTCGGCGCCGAGCATCGTGCCGAGCTCGCGCACCGAGACCGCGCTGACGCCGGGCCGGGCCGCGAGCTCCAGACCCGCGGCGATGATGCGCTCGGGGTCGAGTCTCACCTTCGCCCGGACGGCTGACTTCACGGCCATGTGCACCTCCTCGTCCATGGTCCCACGCCGGGTAGCGGCTCCACTGTAACGGTTCCGACAACATCTCTGTCAACAGTGTTGACATCGGCGGATGCGTACCCGTACAGTCGCAACGCAACCCGAACCGACACGACGAAGTGGGACACATGGCAGCGGCAGACGTCATCTTCACCGGGGGGCCGGTCTTCACCGGCTCCGGCGAACCGATCCACGGCTACGCGGTGGCCGTCACCGGCGACCGCATCGCCGCGGTGATCTCCGCGTCCGAGATCGACCTGTACCGCGGCACCGAAACGCGGGTCGTCGACCTCGACGGCGCGCTGCTGACCCCGGGCTTCCAGGACGCGCATGTGCACCCGACTGCCGGTGGCGTCGAGCTGCTGCAGTGCAACCTGACCGGCGGCGAGAGCGCTGCGGACGCGGTCGCCCGCATCGCCGCGTACGCCGCGGCCAATCCCGGCATCGAGTGGATCTGCGGCGGCGGCTGGTCGATGGACCACTACCCGGGCGGCAACCCGACGGCATCCCTCATCGACGCCGTCGTGCCCGACGTGCCGGTCACCCTCATGAGCCGTGACCACCACAGCCTGTGGGCGAACACCGCAGCCATGCGCGCCGCCGGGATCGACGCGAGCACGCCCGATCCGGTCGACGGCGTCATCGTCCGCGACGCCGCCGGCAACCCGACCGGCACCTTCCACGAGGGCGCCGGCGACCTCTTCGCCGGCCACCGCCCGGTGCCCGACGCCGACCTCGTCTACCGCGGCCTGCTGCGCGCGCAGCAGGAGCTGACCGCGCTCGGCATCACGGGGTGGCAGGACGCCCTCATCGGCGAATCCGCCGGCATGGCGAACCCGCTCGACGCCTACCTGCGCGCGCTCGACGACGGAACCCTCCAGGTGCACGTCGTCGGTGCGCAGTGGTGGGAGCGCTCCGGCGGCATCGATCAGGTCGAGCGCATGGCGGCCCGCCGGGAGCAGCTCGCCGCGCGCGACACCCGCGGCAAGATCACCCTCGGCACCACGAAGATCATGGTCGACGGCGTCGCCGAGAACCACACCGCCGCGATGCTCACCCCGTACGGCGACGGGCACGGGCATCCCACCGCCAACTCCGGCCTCAGCTTCATCGATCCGGAGCTGCTCAAGCAGTACGTGACGGCGCTGGATGCCGCCGGGCAGCAGGTGCACTTCCACGCGCTCGGCGACCGGGCCGTGCGCGAGGCCCTCGACGCGCTGGATGCCGCGCGCGCCGCCAACGGGCCCACCGACGGCCGCCACCACCTCGCCCACCTGCAGGTGGTGGACGAGGCCGACGTGCCCCGGTTCGCCGAGCTGGACGCCACCGCCAACATCCAGGCGCTGTGGGCCACGCACGAGGACCAGATGGACGCGCTCACCCTGCCGTTCCTGCGCGAAGGCGCCGAGGCCCGCCACTATCCGTTCGGAGACTTCGTTCGCACCGGCGTGCACCTGTGCGCGGGCAGCGACTGGCCGGTCTCGTCCGCCGACCCGATCGCGGCGATCCACATCGCCGTGAACCGCACCGTGCCGGGGTCGGATGCCCCGCCGCTGGCCGGTCCCGAGCAGCGGATCGAGCTGGCCACGGCGTTCGCGGCGTACACCTCGGGCACCGCGCGCATCAATCACCGCGACCACGACACCGGACGCATCCGTCCCGGCTACCTCGCGAACCTCGCGGTGATCTCGCCGAACCCGTTCGCGCTCGCCCCGGGCGACATCCACACCGCCGCCGTGCAGTCCACCTGGATCGACGGCGAACCCGTCTACGTCCGTCCCGAATCCGACAGCTGAACCCGACACCCAGACCCACAGAACCGGAGCCGAAGATGCCCTCCATCCGTTCGATCCGCGGGCGGCGCCTGGCCGCAGGCCTCGCCGGCACGCTCGTGGCCGCGCTCGCCCTCGCGGGATGCTCGTCGTCGAGCGACCCGAAACCCGCCGGGTCCGCGGCGGTGAAGATCACCGCGCACAGCCCCGCACCCTCCGGTGACATCGACACCGTCACGTGGGCGGTGTACGCCGAGCCGCTCTCGCTCGACTACGCGTACGCGTTCGACTACCCGGACAACCAGGTGCTCGCGAACGTCTGCGAGTCGCTGCTGCGGCTGAACCCCGACTGGACCCTGTCGCCGAGCCTCGCGACCTCGTTCTCCAATCCGACCCCGACCACCTGGGTGTACGAGATCCGCCAGGGCGTCACGTTCCACGACGGCACCCCGATGACCGCTGCGGACGTCGTGGCATCCATGACGCGTCACATGGATCCGAGGGTGGGCTCGGCGTGGGCCGACACGTACCGGTACGTGAAGTCGATCCGGCAGACCGGCCCGTACCAGGTGACCGTCACCACGACCCGTCCGGACTCGCAGTTCAACCTCGGAATGGGCGCCGACCCCGGCGTGGTCGAGTCGGCGGCCTACCTGAAGAAGGCGGGCAAGGACTACGGCAACTCGACCGGACTCGTGGACTGCACCGGCCCCTACAAGATCGACAGCTGGACCTCCGGCCAGTCGATCCGGCTGTCCCGCTACGACGGCTACTGGGACAAGGCGCTGGCGGCGAAGAACAAGACGTTCGAATTCGTCTTCCTGCAGGACTCCACCGCGCGGGTCAACGCCCTCAAGTCGGGCGCGGTCGACGGGTCGTTCATGATCCCCGCCGAGGCGCTCCCGCAGCTGCAGAGCACGACGGCCGGCACCCTCTACTACGGTCTGAACACCGCGGTGAACAGCCTCATCATCTCGAACCTCTCGGGCGCCCTCGGCGACCTGCGCGTGCGCAAGGCCGTGCTCATGGCCCTCGACCGTCAGGGCATGACGAAGGCGGCCACCGGCGGAGTCGGCACCGTCACCGACGCCCTGACGACGCCGTCCGTGTGGTCCGGTGCATCCGCCGCGACCAAGGCGTCCGCGTTCGCCGGACTGCACAGGTACCGGTACGACCTGGCCGCGGCGAAGAAGCTCGTGCAGGATGCCGGCGCCGAGGGCAAGACGGTGACGATCGCCACGGCCCCGCTCGGCAACGACTTCACCATCGTGTCGCAGGGCACCGCCGCGGCACTGCAGGCCATCGGCATGAAGGCGAAGATCACCACCGTCACGCCCGCGCAGTACTCGGCGCTGTTCAGCGACCCGACCGCACGCAAGGGCATCGACCTGTTCTACACGAACTGGTACCTCTCCAGCCCCGACCCGCTGGAGATGTACGCGGTGCTGCAGACCGGCCAGTTCTCCGACTACGGGAACTGGTCCGACCCGGCGTTCGACAGGGTCGTGCAGCAGGCCATCGGCACGATGGATCCCGAAGCCCGGGCCCGGCTGTCCGCGCAGGCGCAGAAGATCACCAACGAGCAACTGCCCTGGCTGCCGCTCGCGCAGGGACCCATGACGATGTTCCTCGGCAAGCGGGTCACCGGCGCCTCGCCGTCGGTCGCCTTCCTCTACTACCCGTGGGCGGCGACCATTGGCAAGCGCTGACACCGTCACGGCCCGCACGCTGCCGGCCGTCGGGGGAGGACGCGCCACCGCGTTCCTCCGGCGCCTGGCCGGCAAGCTCGGCAGCCTGCTGCTGACCCTGTGGCTGGTGACCCTCCTCGTCTTCTTCTCCCGGTTCCTCGTTCCGGGCGATCCGGTGCGCTTCCTGCTGCGCGGGCGTCGCCCCAACCCGGATGCCGTCGCGGCCGTCACCGCGCAGTACGGCCTGAACCTGCCGCCCTGGCAGCAGTACGCGAACTGGGTGTTCGGGATGCTGCACGGCGACTTCGGCCGGTCGCTGCAGTACCGGCAGCCCGTCGCGACCGTCATCGCCGACCGGATGCCGACGACCCTGATGCTGGTGCTCATCTCGGCCGTGCTGATCGTCGTGCTCGGACTCGCCGCCGGCATCCTCGCCGCCGTCCGGCGCGGCAAGCCGGCCGACCGCATCACGCTCATCGCCCTGACGGTCCTGTCGGCGATCCCCTCGTTCGTCGGGTCGATCGTGCTCATCGCGATCTTCGCCGTGGGGCTCGGCTGGTTCCCGACCTTCGGGTCGGGACAGGGCCTGTTCGACATGGCGTACCACCTGACGCTTCCCGCGCTGGCGCTGACGATCGTGTTCGTCGTGGTGGTCGGCAAGGTGACCCGCTCGGCCATGGTCGAGCAGTACGGCCGGGAGCACGTGGAGGTCGCCCGCTCCCGCGGTCTCAGTCGCGGCGCCGTCGTGCGCCGGCACGTGTTCCGCAATGCACTGCGGCCCATCGTCACCGTCGGCGGCCCGCTCATCGCCGGGCTGCTGGTGGCGACGTCGATCGTCGAGTCGGCCTTCGGCATCTCCGGCATCGGGAACCTGCTCGTGCAGTCGGTCGACCGCCTCGACTTCCCCGTCGTGCAGGCGATCGTGCTGCTGGTGGTGACGGCGTTCCTGCTGGTCAACGCCGTCATCGACATCCTCGAGCCCCTCATCGACCCCCGATCCGCGGCAGGAGCATCCGCCCGATGATCCCCACGACCGCTCTTCGCATGCTGCGGGCTCCCCGCATCCCGCGTGCGACCGCCACCCTCTGGATCAGCGTCGTCGTGCTGCTGATGTTCGTGATCGCGGCCGCCGGGGCGCCGCTTCTCGCGCCGTACAGCCCCGACGCCGTCGACTTCGCGGCGATCAACGCCGGCCCGTCGCCCGCGCACTGGCTCGGCACCGACAACCTCGGCCGGGACCTGCTCAGCCGCACGATGTGGGGCGGGCGCACCGCGCTCATCGGACCGCTCGCCGTCGTCATCGGCTCGACGGTCGTCGGCATGCTGCTCGGCCTCGCGGCCGGGTGGCGCGGCGGCTGGACCGACAGCGTGCTCGGTCGCCTCTTCGACATGCTGTTCGCGTTCCCGTCGCTGCTGATCGCCATCATGGCCGTCGCCCTGTTCGGCAAGGGCCTCGTCGCGCCGGTGATCGCGATGTGCATCGCATACGCGCCGTACGTCGCCCGGCTCACTCGGGCGCTCGTGCAGGCCGAGCGCACGCGGCCCTACGTGTCGGCCTACCGGGTGCAGGGCTTCGGCGGACCGTGGATCGCCCTGCGTCGGGTGATGCCGAACATCACCCCGGTGGTGGGGGCGCAGTCCACCCTCAACTTCGGGTACGTGCTCGCCGAACTCGCCGGGCTCTCGTTCCTCGGCCTCGGCGTGCAGCCGCCCACCCCCGATTGGGGTGCCATGATCAACGAGGCCCAGGCGGGCATCGTGGCGGGCGCCTTCCTGCCCGCGATCGTGCCCGCCGTCGCCGTCGTGCTCGCGGTGGTCGCCGTCAACATCGTCGGCGAGGAGATGTCCGACCGGATCGGCGGAGAGGCGCCGGCGTGACCACCATCCTGGATGTGCGTGGTCTCACGCTGACCCTGCCCGACGGCACCGAGCTGCTGCACGGCATCTCGCTGCACGTGGAGGCCGGAGAGACCGTGGGGCTGGTCGGCGAGTCCGGCTCGGGCAAGTCCCTGACGGCTCGGACCGCCCTGGGGCTGTGGCCGGAGGGCGCGGCGTTCGGCGGCTCGGTCACGGTCGGCGGCCGCGAGGTGATCGGATCGTCGGAGACCGGCATCCTGGCGATCCGCCGTACCGCCGCGGCGATGATCTTCCAGGACCCGCGCGCCGGCATCAACCCGATGCGCACGATCGGCGACCACCTGACCGAGACGCTGCGCCTGGTCGAGCACCGCTCTGCGCACGAGGCCCGTGCTCGTGCGCTCGAGCTGCTCGCCGCCGTGCAGCTGCCCGACCCGGAGGCGCACCTCACCCAGTTCCCGCACGAGTTCTCCGGCGGGATGCTGCAGCGCGTCATGATCGCGGGAGCCCTGACCTCGTCGCCGCGGCTGCTGATCTGCGACGAGCCGACCACCGCGCTGGACGTCACCACCCAGGCGGAGATCATCCAGGTGCTCGCGTCGCAGCGCGAAGCGCGCGGCATGGGGATGCTGTTCATCACCCACGACCTGAACCTCGCGGCCTCCATCTGCGACCGCGTCTGCGTCATGCAGGGCGGCGAGGTCGTCGAGCAGGGCGACGCGCGGCAGGTGTTCTTCTCGCCCGTCCAGGCTTACACGCAGCGCCTCGTCGCCGCGACCCCCACGGTCGACGTCGCCACGGATCCCACCCCCTCGCCCCCGGTGGGTGAGCGAGCAGGTGTGGGGAGAGACGAAACGCAGCATCCGTCGCGTCCGTCCGCCACCGCACCCGCCCTCGCCCTCGACGTCTCCGGCGTCTGCAAGACCTACCTGCGCCGCGGCAAGCCGCCGGTGCAGGCGGTGCGCGACGCGACGCTGCGGATCCCGCGGGGCGGGGCGCTCGGCGTGGTCGGCGAGTCCGGCTCCGGCAAGTCGACCCTCGCCCGCGTCGTCGTGGGGCTCGAGCAGGCGGATGCCGGCACCATCCGGATCGCCGGCGCCGAGTGCACCCGCGCGCCGCGGGGGCGCATCGGGCGGCTCGCCCGCGCGAAGTCGGTGCAGATGGTGTTCCAGGATCCGTACCTGTCGCTGGACCCGCGGATCCCCGCCGGCCGTGCCGTCGAGGACGTCCTGCACCTGCACACGTCTCTGTCTCGGGCGGATGCGCGCCGGCGGGTGCTCGAGCTGCTGGATGCCGTCGGGCTCGGCGAGCGGCACGCCCAGGCGCGCCCCAAGACGCTGTCCGGCGGTCAGCGTCAGCGCGTGGCCATCGCCCGGGCGATCGCGATCGAGCCCGAGGTGCTGGTGATGGACGAGGCCACCAGCGCTCTGGACGTCTCGGTGCAGGCGCAGGTGCTGGACCTGGTGGCATCCATTCGCGCCGAGCGCGGCCTGACCGTGCTGTTCATCAGCCACGACCTGGGCGTGGTGCGGCGCGTGTGCGACGAGACCGTCGTGATGCGCCGGGGCGAGATCGTCGAGCACGGCCCCACCGAGCAGCTGCTGCGCGACCCGCAGCACGCGTACACGCGGCTGCTGCTGGACAGCGTCCCCCGGACCGCGTGAGACGAGGGATGCCGGGTGG
>DATMTQ010000134.1:0-4642 GCA_035564095.1 Microbacterium sp.
GCCTCGGCGGCGATCCGGCCGAGCGGCGCCCGCGTCGTGCGCTGCCGATCGCGATGACCGCTCTCCACGATCGCCACCGGTGTCGCGGGGTCCGCGCCGGCGGCGAGGGCGGCGGCCGCGAACTGCGGAAGGGCCGCCACCCCCATCAGCACGACCGTCGTGGTGGCCGGGTCGCGCAGCGCGGCGAGGGTCGCCTCGGTCGGGGCGTCGTGACCGTTCGTGATGTGCACGCCGGTGGCCGTGCCGCGGTGCGTGACGGGGATGCCGGCCGCCTGCGGCACGGCGATCGCGCTCGAGACGCCGGGCACGACGTCGACCGGGATTCCGGCGGACAGGCACGCCGCCACCTCTTCGCCGCCGCGGCCGAACACGAAGGGGTCGCCGCCCTTGAGGCGGACCACCCGCAGCCCCGCACGGGCGCGGGCGACGATGATCCGGTCGATCTCGTCCTGCGGCACCGGGTGGTGGCCGGGATGCTTGCCGACGTCGATGACCTCCACGCCGGGGTCGAGGGACGCGAGCACCCCGGTCGGCCCGAGCCGGTCGGCCACCACGACATCCGCCTCGGCGAGCAGGCGCCGGGCGCGCACGGTGAGCAGGTCGTCGGGGCCGGGGCCGCCGCCGACGAGGTCGACGCGTCCGCTGCCGGCCTCGCGCCGCCGGCGCAGCGGCAGAGCGCCCTCGTCCAGCATCCCCGCGATCGCGTCGCGGATGCGCGCGCTGCGTCCCGGGTCGACGCCGATGTCCGAGACCGCACCGACCACGGTGTCGCCGCTGCGCGTCTCAGCGGCCAGGCGCGCCATCGAATGCTCGCCGTCGCCGGCCGCGACGCACAGGATGCGGGATGTCTCGCAGCGGCGGGCGACCCAGGCATCCACGGCGGCATCCCCGGTGGCGGCGTGCACGAGCCACGCGCCACGCAGGTCCCGCGGACGGATGCGGCGCGGTCGCCAGCCCAGCCCGTGCGCATGCACGAGGGCCCGGGTCTGCGCGGACAGCTCGGGCGCGACGATCAGCACGCGGGCGCCCTCCGCGACGAAGCGCGGGAGGCGCCGCGCGGTCGCGCGCCCGCCTCCCGCGAACACGACGAGTCGGCCGGTCAGCCGCACCCCGATGAGCGTCGTCATGGGCCCTCCTCCATTCGCAGGTGCACGACGCCGTCGGCGACGCCCACGGGCCACACCCGCAGCGCGCGGGGTTCGCCGCCCTGGGTGTCCAGGCACAGCCCCGTCCGCAGGTCGAACACCTGCTTGTACATCGGCGACGCCACCGTGGGGGCATCCGCCCGGCTGCCGATGATGCCGCGGGAGAGCACGTTGGCGTCGCTGTACGGGTCGAGGTTCTGCACCGCGTGCACCGTGCCGTCGTGCAGCAGGAACAGGGCCGCCTGCTCGCCGCGGGGCAGCAGCGCCGCCCGGCCGCGCTCGACCTCCAGGTCGTCGACGCGGCAGATCGCGAGCCAGGCTCCGGCGCGCGCGGTCTTCTCGGATTCCACCATGGTCATCGCCGCACCTCCAGCGTCGTGCCGGCGACGAGGACGGCGCCGGAGGTCCTCTCCGCGGGCGTCGCCGGACGCGGCTGGTCCCTCTCCAGGGCGTAGGCGAGGGAGGGGTCCGGGGTGGTCGGGGCGTTGACGAACGACGCGAAGCGGCGCAGCTTCTCCGGGTCGTCCAGCGTCGCCTTCCACTCGTCCTCGTAGTGCTCCACGTGCGCGGCCATCGCGGCATCCAGATCCGCCGCGATGCCGAGGCTGTCGTCCATCACGACCGCACGGACCGCCTCGAGGCCGCCCTCGTACTCCTCGAGCCAGACCGCGGTGCGCTGCAGGCGGTCGGCCGTGCGGATGTAATACATGACGAACCGGTCGATGGTGCGCACCAGCGTGGCGTCGTCGAGTCCCTCGGCGAGCAGCTGCGCATGCTTGGGGGAGAACCCGCCGTTGCCGCCGACGTACAGGTTCCAGCCCGCTTCGGTGGCGATGACCCCGACGTCCTTGCCGCGCGCCTCGGCGCACTCCCGGGCGCAGCCCGACACCCCGAGCTTGAGCTTGTGCGGGGAGCGCAGGCCGCGATAGCGCAGCTCGAGCTCGACGGCCATCCCGACCGAGTCCTGCACGCCGTACCGGCACCAGGTGGACCCCACGCACGACTTGACCGTGCGCATCGACTTGCCGTAGGCGTGGCCGGACTCGAACCCGGCATCCACGAGGCGGCGCCAGATGTCCGGCAGCTGCTCCAGCCGCGCGCCGAACAGGTCGATGCGCTGGCCGCCGGTGATCTTCGTGTACAGGCCGAAGTCCTGGGCGACCTGTCCGATCACGAGCAGTCCCTCCGGGGTGATCTCGCCGCCGGGGATGCGCGGGACGACGGAGTAGCTGCCGTCCTTCTGCAGGTTGGCCATGACGTGGTCGTTCGTGTCCTGCAGGGTCGCGTGCTCGCCGTCCAGCACGTGCCCCGCGCCGAGCGAGGCGAGGATGCTCGCCAGCACGGGCTTGCAGATGTCGCAGCCGCGTCCCGTCCCGAACCGGTCGATGATCGCGCTGAAGGTGCGCAGCCCCGAGACGCGGACCTGGTCGAACAGCTGCGCGCGGGTGAAGCCGAAGTGCTCGCACAGGCCCTCCGGGGCCGTGATGCCGGCGCGGGCCAGCTCGGCGCCGACGAGTTTGCGCACGAGGGGGAGGCACGAGCCGCAGGCGCTGCCGGCGCGCGTGCAGGCCTTGACGCCCGCGACGTCGGTGCAGCCGTCGTCGGTCACCGCGCACCGGATGGTCCCGGCGGTCACCGCGTTGCACGAGCACACCAGCGCGGCATCCGGCAGCTCGCCGCCGGCCGGCTGCTCGAGATCGCCGGGCACCAGGTACGCGACCGGGTCGCCGCCGAGAGCCCCTCCGACGAGGGGGCGGAGCATCCCGTACGCCGACGCGTCGCCGACGAGCACGCCGCCCAGCAGCGTCTTCGCGTCGTCCGACAGGACGAGTTTCTTGTAGACCCCGGCCACCGGGTCGCTGTACACGACGTCCAGGGCGCCCGGGGTCGTGCCGAAGGCGTCGCCGAAGCTGGCCACGTCGACGCCGTTGAGCTTGAGCTTCGTGGAGAGGTCGTAGCCGGGGAAGGATGCCTCCCCGCCGAGCATCCGGGTCGCCGCGACCTCGGCCATCGCGTAGCCGGGGGCGACCAGCCCGATGCACGCGTCGTCGTAGTTGGCGACCTCGCCGATCGCGAGGATGCGGGGGTCGGAGGTGGTGCACGTCTCGTCGATGCGCACGCCGCCGCGCGGGTGCGTGTCCAGGCCGCTCTCGTGCGCGAGCTGGTCGCGCGGGCGGACGCCGACCGTGAACACGACGACGTCGGCCTGCCCGTACGAGCCGTCGCGGAACTCCAGGCCCGCCACCTGCCCGCTCCGGTCGGGGTCGAGTCGCGTCGTGATCGCCTCGGTGCGCACCGCGATCCCCTTCGCCTCGATGAGGCGCCCGAGCGCTCCGCCGGCTGCCGCGTCGAGCTGGGCGGACATCAGGCGGTCGCTCGCCTGCACCACCGTGCAGCACACGTCCAAGCCCTGCAGCGCACCGGCGGCCTCGAGCCCGAGCAGGCCGCCGCCGACCACCACTCCCTGCAGCGGCCGACCGAGCTCCTCGACCCTGCGGCGCACGAATTCCTGCAGCGCCACGACGTCCGCGATGGTGCGGTACACGAAGCAGCCGGGCAGTCCGAAGCCGTCCACGGCGAGTCGGGCCGCGTACGAGCCGGTGGCCAGCACCAGCCGGTCGTAGGCCACGCTGACGCCGCGCTTGGTGGTGACCCGGCGTGCCGGGCGGTCCAGGTGCGTGACCGGGTCGCCGGCGATGAAGCGCACGCGCTCGTCGTCGAACACGTCGCGCGGCAGCGTCAGATCGTCGGGGGAGGCGCCGTCGAAGAACGACGTGAGGGCGACGCGGTCGTACGGGTGCCGCCCCTCCTCGCCGATCACGGTGACCTCGACGGGATGCTCCGCGCGGCGCAGCAGGCTCTCGACGAACCGGTGCGCGACCATGCCCGCACCCACGACGACGACGCGTCGTGCGAGGTCCGAGTCGAGGGTCATGCCCTGACGGTACGCGGGTCGTGTTGCGACGCGGTCAGCGGAATGTTTCGAACGTTCGACGGCCATCGGGTTCTCCTCGCGGTGCGGCGGATCGTTGCGTCGACGCTAGAAGCACGGTGTTACCCGGCCGGTGCGGCGGGCGTTTCCGCGAGCGAACGTTTCCCTCACGCGGCGGGGACGGGCGTTGTGAGAAGACGCGTCGCAGGTCAGGCGCGGCAGATGCGGTGGAGCGTCTCGCGGGTGATCTGCGTGCCGCGCGTGGTGCTGGGGTCGATGATCGCGGTGATCGTGGTGCGACCGCAGCCGGTGAGTTTGGCGACCTGCCGGATGGAGAGTCCCTCGTCGAGCCAGGCCTGGATGCGACGGCGGGCTCTCGCGGCATCGGTCGTCTCGGTGCGCGGCGAGGCGCCGCTGCTGCGGGCGAGGGCACGGCGGTGGGCGGAGCGCGCTTCGGGGCAGGTGCGGCCGGTCGCGTCGCCGGGGCAGGCGTCGCGGTCGCGGCATCCGAGCAGGTAGCCGCCGGAGGTGCCGTGCTGGATGCCGGAGCCGTGTCCGCGGCGGC
>DATMTQ010000135.1:0-11341 GCA_035564095.1 Microbacterium sp.
CGTCGACGTCGTGCGCCGCGCCCTGCGCGAGCCCGCCGCGGTCGCCCGCACCGCCCCCGAGCCGGAGCCCGAGGAGCAGGGCCGCGCCGTCACGGGCGTGCTCGTGGACATCTCGCGCAAGCGCGTCGTCATCGACGGCGAGCAGGCCGGCCTCACCTACAAGGAGTTCGAGTTGCTGCAGTACCTCGTCCTGCGCGAGGGCCGCACGATCGAGCGCACCGAGCTCGTCTCGTCGCTGTGGCGCGGCCAGGACGACGAGGACGCCCCGGGCGAGCGCACGATCGACGTGCACGTGCGGCGCCTGCGCGGCAAGCTCGGCGACTTCCAGGAGATCGTGCGCACCGTGCGCGGCGTCGGCTACCGGTTCGATCGCCACGCCGACGTCGTGATCCACTACGGTCACGGCACGCCGTCGCCGGACCGCTTCTGAGCCTCTCCCAGCCCGGTGTCGCAGGCCCGCCGTAAGGTGAGCGTGTGACTCCGGATGCCGCACCGGCGAGAGTGCTCGCCCCGCTCGAGACCGAGTACCGGCCGCGGCGTCCGCTCGACCTCGCACTGTCGCTCGCCATCCAGCAGCACGGTGGCGGCGACCCCGCGTTCCGCACGGCGCAGGGCGTGATCTGGCGGGCGTCGCGCACGCCTGCGGGCGTGGCCGCGCTCGCGCTGAGGCAGTCCCCGGACGGAACGGTGCGGGCGGCCGCGTGGGGCCCCGGAGCCGAGCACGCGCTCGACCGCGTCCCGCGTCTGTGCGGCGCGGACGACGACGATTCCGGCTTCGATGCGATGCGGCATCCGGTCGTCGCAGCGAGCCATCGCCGCGTCCCCGGCCTGCGGCTGAGCGCCGGCGACGAACTGTTCGACGCCCTCGTGGCCGCGATCTTCGAGCAGAAGGTCACCGGACAGCAGGCCTTCGGAGCCTGGCGGAGAATCCTTTACCGGTTCGGCGAACGGGCACCCGGTCCGACGCCGCGGCCGATGTTCGCCCCGCCGACGATCGCGGGGTGGCGCGCCATCCCGTCGTGGGCGTGGCATCGTGCCGGGCTCGAGCCGCCGCAGTCCCGGGCGGTCGTCGCGGCGGCGCAGCGCGGCGAGTCGATCGTGCGCGCGTCCACCGACCCGGTCGCCGCCGACCGCGTGCTGCGGTCGCTGCCGGGCGTGGGCGAGTGGACGTCCGCCGAGACGAGGCTGCGGGCGTTCGGCGATCCGGATGCCGTGAGCGTCGGCGACTTCCACCTGGCGCACGAGGTGGGGTTCGCACTCACCGGTCGCCGCACCGACGACGACGGGATGCTGCAGCTGCTCGAGCCGTGGGCCGGCCAGCGACAGCGCGTCGTGCGGCTCATCCGCCTGAGCGGTCGGCGCGAGCCGCGCCGCGGGCCGCGCCTGAGTCCGCAGGATCACCGGGCGATCTGAGAGCCGAGCGATCGGCGCGTCGCAGCAGCGCGATTTCGACCGGTGTTCATCCGGCCCTCTGGCCGATGTCGGACCCCGGGTGCACACTCTGATCATGACGATCCTGAATGCGTATCTCGCCTTCCGCGACAACGCTCGCGAAGGCATGGAGTTCTACCAATCGGTGCTCGGCGGTGACCTGCAGGTGATGACGTTCAGCGACATCCCGGGCATGGGTCACGACCCGTCCGAGAACGACAAGATCATGCACGCGCAGCTGACCGCGTCCGACGGAATGGTGCTCATGGGCGCCGACACCCCGAACTCGATGGAGTATCGCTCCCCCCAGGGCGTGGCGCTGTCCATCAGCGGTGACGACGAGGCCGAGATCCAGCGGTACTGGGACGCCCTGTCGGCCGAGGGCACGATCACGATGCCGTACGACACCCCGCCGTGGGGCGGCAGGTTCGGGATGCTCATCGACAAGTTCGGGTTCGCCTGGTATCTGTCCCTGAACGCGTGACGGCGACGGCGCCTCGTCGTCCGGGGCGCCGGTAGCCTGATCCCATGAGCACGCCACGCGACGGCTCCGGTTCCGGCTGGCCGAAACGCCGTGCCGGGTGGCTGGCCGGCGCCGTCGTGCTGCTCGGCCTCGGCATCCTGTTCGGGGCGATTCTGGGCAATGTGTGGGTGGGTGTGCTGCTCGGCCTGCTCGTGTCGATCGGCTGGCTGATCGGCTACGAGTCGTGGCGCGGCAAGACGCCCCACCTGCACGACGATGACGACGACGGCGCGCGGCTGTGAGCCTGCGGATCGCCGTCGCCGGCGGCACCGGACAGGCCGGCTCCGAGGCGGTGCGCGTCGCACGTGAGCGAGGCCACGACGTGGTCGTGCTGGCGCGGTCGGCCGGCGTGGATCTCGTCACCGGCGCGGGGGCGCGCGACGCACTGGCCGGAGCCGACGTCGTGATCGACGCATCCGGGGTGAGCCCCGGCGACGATCCGACGGCGTTCCACCGGGCCGTGACGCGCACGCTGACCGAGTCGGGGAGGGATGCCGGCGTCCGGCACCTCGTCGCGCTGTCGATCGTCGGCTGCGATCGCGCCGCCGGCTATCCCTTGTACGCCGGAAAGGTCGCGCAGGAGCAGGCGACGCGGGCCGGCGGCATCCCGTTCACGATCGCGCGGACCACGCAGTTCCACGAGTTCGTCACATTGATCTGGCGAATCGGCAGGCGCGGTCCGCTGCACTTCGCCCCGCGGATGCGTTCACAGCCGGTGGCCGTGCGCGAAGTCGGAGAGCACCTCGTACAGCTGGCCGAGGGCGAGCCGCTCGACCGGGCGCCCGAGCTCGCCGGCCCCTGCGAGGAATCGGTGCTCGACATGACCCGCGCCTACGCGAAGGCGATCCGGGGCGGTCCGGTGCTCCCCATCCGCATGGGCGGAGAGTTCGGGCGCGCGCAACGGGACGGCTCGCTGCTGCCCGGTCCGCACCCGAAGCTCGGGCGCCAGACGTACGCGGAGTGGATCAGCGCGCTCGACTGATCCGCTCCGCGCGGACGGGCCTCGCCCGGCATCCGAGCTCACATCTCCTCGTACGTGTCGGGGTCGGCGTCCCATAGCCGACCGCGCTCGAGGTGCGAGAGGGCGTCCATCTGCTCGTCCGTCAGGGTGAACCCGAACACATCGGAGTTCTCCCGCTGACGAGCCGGAGTCGCCGACTTGGGGATCGGCGTCGTTCCGAGCTGCACGTGCCAGCGCAGCACCGCCTGCGTCGGCGTCGCGGCCGTCTCCCGGGCGACCTCCCCGATCACCGGCTCGGCGAGCAGGTCGCTGCGACGGGCGAGCGGACTCCAGCTCTCCGTGCGGATGCCGTGCTCGGCGTGGAAGGCGCGCAGCGCCCTCTGCGGGAAATAGGGATGCAGCTCGACCTGATTGATCGCGGGCACCACGCCGGTTTCGTCGATGAGCCGGGTCAGCATCGGCTCGGTGAAGTTCGACACCCCGATCGTGCGGACGAGCTCGTCCTCGCGCAACCGGATCATGCCGCGCCACGTGTCGAGGTAGAGATCGACGCTGGGGTTCGGCCAGTGGATCAGCAGAACGTCGATGCGGTCGAGACCGAGTCGCTCCAGCGAGCCCCGCGCACTCGCGATCGCCTCGTCGTAGCCGTGGTCGCGACCGGGGATCTTCGTGGTGACGATCAGCTCGTCGCGCTCGAGGCCGCTACGGCGCACGGCCTCGCCGACCTCCGGCTCATTGCCGTAGTTGACCGCGGTGTCGAGGAGGCGATACCCGGTGCGGATCGCCGAGACGACGGCGTCGACGCCTTCCGGACCGTCGAGCGCGTACGTGCCGAAGCCCAGTTCGGGAAAGGACGTGCCGTCGTTCAGGGTGACCGTGGGAATCGTCATCCACCCATCATCCTCCCGGGAATCCGCGACCGCGGCCGCGCGCCGATGCAACGTCGGAGCCACCCGGCAGACTGTGCGCATGGCTCTTCTCGATCATCTCGGAATCACCGTCGACGACCTTCCCCGGGCGGTCGCGCAGTTCGATCCGCTGCTTCACGAACTGGGCTACACCAAGGGGTATGAGGAGTCCGACTCGGTCTCCTGGCAGAACGGCACCGAAACCGAGCTGATCCTCTACCCCGCCCGCGAGCCCGGGACGGGCCCGCACCGGCACGGTCGTGTCGGCTGGCAGCATCTCGCCTTCGACATCGCCTCCCGCGACGAGGTCGACCGGCTGCACCGGATCGCCGTGGACGCCGGCTGGTCCGCCGTTCGCGATCCCAAGCCGTACCCTCGGTACAACGAGCGGTACTACGCCTCCTTCGTCGAAGACGACAACGGCATCCGGTTCGAGTTCGCGTACAACCCGCCTCGCGACGCCGACTGAACCGCATCGGCGCGGGCCCAGCTCGAAGTCGTCGCCGCACGGTGCCGGACGTGAGCACTCACGGTCCGCGGCTCGGCGAACGTTCTCCCGCGAACGGCTGCGCGAGGCGATGGCGGGCATCGAGTTCCGCGACACGGACGCCTTCATCGACGAGATCCCGCAGGCGTACAAGCCGATCGACACGGTCATGGCGGACGCCGCCGACCTGGTGCCGATCAGACACACGCTTCGTCAGCTCGTCAATGTGAAGGGCGATTGGCCTCGGGATCGGTGTCTGACGGATGTCGGGGGCGGGGTCTATCGTGACGCCTGGGCGAAGGAGCACACATGAGCGACGATCACGACAGCTTCGGGCACGACGGCGACGAGCGGATCAGCGCCGCGCAATTCCACGCCGAGCCGGAAACCGACGGGTGGCACGTGCTCTACGGCGGCGCGCAGACCGTCTACCCGACCGACTCGTACGCGACGGGCGCCGAGTTCGCGCGTCGCATCGCGCAGACCGCCGGCGAGATCGGACGCGAACCCGACATCGATCTGCGTCCGAACAGCGTCTCGGTGTGCACCGCGAGGAACCCGCGCGGAAGGCTCAGCCGCACGGACGCCGAGGTCGCGCGACGCGTCTCTGCGGCCGCCCGCGAGCTGGGCCTCGCGCCCGACCCGTCACGGTTGCAGACCGTGCAGCTCGGCGTCGCCGAGTTCCCGGGCGTCGACACCCGCGCGTTCTGGGCTGCGGCGCTCGGCTACGAGGTCGTCGACGACGTTCTCGCCGACCCGCTGCGCCGCGGCCCGCGCTTGTGGTTCTACGGGCTCGACAAGCCCGGCCGCGGACGAACGCACGTCGACGTCGCAGTGCCGCACGCGCAGGGCGAATCCCGGGCGCACGCCGCGCTCGAGGCGGGCGGGCGACTCGCCTGGGACGGCGACGCACCCGCGTGGTGGGGACTCGCCTCCCCCGACAACCACGGGGTCGACATCGCCGCCTGGGGCGACGTGCACGACGGGGTGATGTGAGATGGCCGCCGACCTCGTCAGCGCCCAGAGGTTCCACGCCTCCGACGGTGTCGAAGATTGGAGGATGCTGTACGGCGGCGCGACCGCGCACTGGCGCACGGCATCCCTCGCGCAGGGAGCCGACTTCGCCGAGCGGATCGCCGATGCGGCGCTCCAGCTCGGACGCTTCCCCGACGTCGACCTGCGTCCACGGGACGTGGTCGTGACGACTCGCCGCGACGACGGCGCCCTCGACGCCGCCGACATCGCGCTCGCGCAGCGCATCTCGCAGATCGCCCGCAGCGCCGGTCTGGTGCCGGATCCCTCGGTGATGCAGGCGATGCAGCTCGCGGTTGCGCATGCCCGCGACGTCGACGTGCGGCCGTTCTTCGAGGCGGCCTTCGGGTACGAGGACTTCGACGACGCGGACGCGGTCGACCCGAACCGCCGGGGCATCCCCCTCGCGTTCCACCCGTTCGATCGGGTCGGCCGCGGGCGCACGCACATCGACGTGTCGGTGCCGGCGGAGCTGGCCGAGACCCGGGTGCGGGCGGCGATCGCTGCCGGGGGTCGCCTCGTCGACGACTCGCACGCGCCGCGGTGGTGGACCCTCGCCTCCCCCGACAATCACGGCGTCGACATCGCCGCGTGGCCCGACACCGAAGGGTGACGTCCTCGGCGGATGCAGGCCGGCGCCCGGGCCAGTAACGTGAGACCGTGATCGACAGCGCCGCCCCCATCGATGCCACGTCCACCTCGGCTTGGGCCGAGCTCACCGCGCACCAGGACGCATTCGCGCCCGACCTGCGCGCCTGGTTCGCCGATGATCCCGATCGCGCCGAACGTTTCAGCCTGCCGCTGGCCGACCTGTACGTCGACCTGTCGAAGAATCTCGTGACCGACGACATCCTCACCGCGCTGGTGCGCCTCGCCGAGCAGACCGGAGTCGCCGAGCGCTTCGCCGCGATGCTCGAGGGCGCGCACATCAACACCACCGAAGACCGCGCCGTGCTGCACACCGCACTGCGCCGGCCCGCCGATGAGTCGAGCCCGCTGATCGTCGACGGCCAGAACGTCGATTCCGACGTCCACGAGGTCGGCCACCGCGTCGCCGAGTTCGCCAACCGTGTGCGCTCCGGCGACTGGACGGGCATCACCGGCAAACGGGTCACCCGCGTCGTCAACATCGGCATCGGCGGATCCGACCTCGGACCGGTCATGGTCTTCGAGGCGCTCAAGCCCTACGCCGATGCCGGCATCGACGCCCGGTTCATCTCGAACATCGACCCCACGGACCTCGCGCAGAAGACGGCAGACCTCGACCCCGAGACGACGCTGTTCATCGTGGCGTCGAAGACCTTCACGACACTCGAGACCCTCACCAACGCCCGCCTGGCCCGCGACTGGCTGTGGGCGAAGCTCGCCGAGCAGGGCGTGGACGTCGCATCGGACGACGCGAAGAAGGATGCCGTCGCCCACCACTTCATCGCCGTCTCGACCGCGCTCGACAAGGTCGCCGAGTTCGGCATCGACCCGCAGAACGCGTTCGGCTTCTGGGACTGGGTGGGCGGCCGCTACTCGGTCGACTCCGCCATCGGCACGTCGCTCGCGATCGCGCTCGGCCCGGACGTGTTCGTCGAGTTTCTGGCCGGATTCCACGCGGTCGACGAGCATGTGCGCACCACCCCGCTCGAGCGCAACGTGCCCGTACTGATGGGCCTCCTCAACGTCTGGTACACGAACTTCCTCGGCGCCCAGTCGCACGCCGTGCTGCCGTACGCGCAGCAGCTGCACCGGTTCCCGGCCTACCTGCAGCAGCTCACGATGGAGTCCAACGGCAAGTCGGTGCGCTGGGACGGCTCCCCCGTGACCACCGACACGGGCGAGGTGTTCTGGGGCGAGCCCGGCACGAACGGCCAGCACGCGTTCTACCAGCTCATCCACCAGGGCACGCGCCTGATCCCCGCGGATTTCATCGCGTTCGCGAACCCCGCATACGCGCTCACGGACGACGGCCGCGACGTGCACGGGCTGTTCCTCGCGAACTTCCTGGCCCAGACCAAGGCTCTCGCCTTCGGCAAGACGGCCGCCGAGGTCGAAGCCGAGGGCACCACGGGGCCGCTGGTCGCCGCGCGCACGTTCGCCGGCAACCGTCCGACGACGTCGATCTTCGCCGACGCGCTCACCCCGTCGGTCCTCGGCCAGCTCATCGCGCTGTACGAGCACATCACCTTCACGCAGGGCGTGGTGTGGGGCATCAACTCGTTCGACCAGTGGGGGGTCGAGCTCGGCAAGCAGCTCGCCCTTCAGATCGCCCCGGCCATCGAAGGCGATGCGGATGCTGCCGCCGCACAGGATGCCTCCACCCGAGCGCTCCTCGCGTACTACCACGCCCACCGCCGCTGACGAGTAACCCGCCGGCCCTCGGTCTGTCCGTTCGGCTGCGCAGGGCCGTCAGTCCACCGCGAGGCGCTTGCGGTCGGCGGCCAGAGCGATGCGTGAGGTGATGAGCCATCCCAGTGCAACGGCGACGCCGGCACCCAGGGCGACGCACCCGACCACGACGCCATACGCCAGGAACGCGGCGGCGTGGATCCAGTCCTGACGGATCCCACGGAGAAGGCGGCCGATGCCGTAAGGCAGTGGAGCCCCGAGAAGTGTGACGACCGCCGTGGTGACCACACCGCCGATCAGCCAGTAATAGGCCGCAGCACCGATCAACGCAGCGGCGCCGTCGGCGCCGACCGGCCAGTCGACGATGGACCACGCGAGGACCGCGATGCCGATCGGCTGAAAGACCGCCCAGGCGATGAAGGCCCCGCGCCAGAACTCCGCCGCGTCGAAATTCCGAGGGAATGCGTGAGTTCGGAGAGACTCGCGAGTTGCTCCCGGCATCGCGTCACTCACATCACACCTCGCCGCAAATGGATGCCGCAGCGGATGCCCTCGACAGCGCGACGGCATCCGCACGCAACGCCCGGCGCGATGCACGATATTGCCCGCACGGCATGACGACACCGGCTGCCAGCGCAAGCGGCACCATGATCGCCGGCCGCGCAGCGGCCTGTCCCATCAAAGCTGTGAACCCCAGCGCCGTCGCGCCTCCGATCACGAATCCGAGGAGTGCGAACGCGAAGAAATGGATTCCCTCGGACGCCGTCCGCCGCAGTGCGTGGCCCAACATGTAGGCGAATGGGGCGCCGAGCGCAAGCGCTATGAAGCTCGACGGCACACCGAACAAGCCACCCCACACGACCGAGCCGAATCCGTACCCAACGAACCGGCCTGCTCGACGACGTAAGGGTCGTGCTGCGCGGCAATACCGCCTCCGACGAAGGCGATGATCGGCGCGACAGCCTGGAACAGCAACCACGCCTCCCACACGCCACTCCGGAATTCACGGAGCGTGAACGCCATCGGCAGTTCCTGGGTGCGCGGGGAGCTGTATGCACGCGAGGGGATGGCGCTCAATCCCCGACCGCCGTGGCCAGATCCAGCAGGCGGCGCAACGGCCCGCGCGCCAGCGGCATCCGGGTCAGCGGCAGACCCAGCTTCAGCAGCTTGAGCGCCTGGCCGAGCAGCTTCTCCGTGCGTTTCTGGCCGTCCGTGCGGTCGTAGCTCCAGTACAGGCTGAGCAGCAGGTAGCCGAGCCAGAGAGCCTGGGGCATCCGCGTCCCGAACTCCGACGGCAGCGGGTTCTTCGCCCCCTCCACCGCGTCGCGGAAGAGGCCGAGCGTGATGTCGCGAGCAGGCCCCGACTCGGACGACAGCGGATTCAGGGGTGACTCGGGCGCGATCATCGCCGTGAGGAACCCGGGCGCGTACGCATGGAACGGCCGCAGCTGGTCGAGGCCCGTGCGGAACACGATCCCCACCCGCTCCACAAGGTCGGTGGCCCCCGCAAGCAGCGGCAGCGCGGCCGCGCGATGCGCTTCCTGCACCTCGACGTAGAGCTCCTGCACCAGGTGGGTCTTGGTCGGGAAGTAGTAGTACGCGTTGCCGATCGAGACGTCGGCATCCGCCGCGACTTTGCGCATGGTGGTGGCGTCGAAGCCGTTCTCTCGGAACGATCGCAGCGCCGCCGCGCGGATGGATGCCCGCGTCCGCTCCGCCTTCGGGGTCAGCGCCGGACGGCTCGGCTCGTCGGTCGCATCATTTTCGAACACGTTCAGAACGTTAGCACGCGTCGGCCGTTCCAGGCCATCGTGGGCGCGCCGAGTGGGCCTCAACCTCGTTTCAGCCGAGGGTGGCTGTCGGAATGCGGACCGGATGCCGCATCCCGATCCGCATTCGGTCCATGCCCCTCGATTGAAACGAGGAAGGGCCGGGAGAGCGCGGGATGAGGCGCACCGGACTCCGGGATGCCACCTCGCGCTTCGACAGGCTCAGCGCACGGCGCGGGCTCAGCGCACGGCGCGGGCTCAGCGCACGGGCTCGACGGGCTCAGCGCCCAGGGGGACGCAGCGCCCGAGGTCAGCTCAGGGCGCGAGCGGCGGCGTCGAAGGCGGCGATGGTGGACAGCAGCTTCTCGCCGTCCTGCGGGGACGGCCACGTGGAGACCTTGGCGGCGACCACGCGGGAGGCGCGGTTGATGTAGATCATCTGCCCGTGGATGCCGAGGGCGAGGAACACGTCGGAGCCGGCGCGCGGGAACCAGAATCCGTTGCGGTACATGCCGCCGACCATGAGGGTCGGCTCGGCCGCGTTGGCGAAGGCGGCCCGGGAGTCGAACGCACCCATCGTCGTGTCGGCGACCCACCAGCTCGGCAGCACCGGCACGCCGTCCAGCGCGTACCCGTCGCGCAGGAACAGCGAGCCGAACCGGGCGAGGTCGCGCAGGGTCGCGGAGACGCCGCCGTCGAGCATGGGCGCGCCGACGCGGTCGACGCCGACGTGCGCGTCGGACTCGGCACCCATCGGCTGCCACAGGCGCGTGGCCATGACGTCGGCCGCGTTGATGCCGGTGGCGCCCTCCAGCACGAAGCCGAGGGCGTCGGTCTCGCACGACTTGTAGTCGAATCGGCCGCCGTGCGCGCCGTCCGCACGCAGCGACGCGAGGAAGCCGAGCAGCGTCGGCGCGACGCCCTCATGTCGGCGCGGCGCCCAGTCGATGGCCTCTTCGAGCAGCCGCACCTCGGCGGCGTCGTCGAGATAGTCCTCCGAGAAGTGGATGCCGGTGCGCATGTCCATGAGGTGCTGCACGCTGGCCCCCACGTAGCCCGACCCGGCGAGTGCGGGAACGTAGTCGGTCACCAGGAACGACGGGTCGAGCTCGCCGGTGCCCTCGAGGATGCCGGCCGTCGCCGTGGTCAGCGACTTGCTCACCGACATCAGCAGGTGCACGCTCTGCGGCGAGAACGGCTCGCTGTAGAACTCCGAGACGATCGCGCCGTCCCGGGTGACGATGTAGCCGTCGGTGTTCGTCGACGACATCACCTCCTCGAACGTGCGAGCCTCGCCGGTCCAGGGAGGCTGCACCGCCAGGGCCGACAGGTCTTCGGGCAGGGCGCCGAACGCCGTGCAGCGGGTCCCTCGGGCGATGGGGTGCACCGGGAGGAAGCTGGCGATGTTCTGCATCGACCAGGCGAGATAACCCGCCGTCTGCCACTGGTCCAGGGGCGGCCCGCCGGGCCGGGAAGCCTTGCCGCCGATCACATCGAACTCACTCGTCGTATACATCTCTGCTGCTGTTCGCGCGCTCATCAGCGCGCCCTCGGTTCGGGTCAGGAGCCCTTGGCCGCCGATGTCTTGTTCTCGGCTGCGGCACGGCTCTCCAGGGGCGTGGCGGAATACATCCCTCGGATCGAGTCGATGAAGTGCGTCGCGCGGATCGTGAGCCTGTTGCCCGGTGTCTGCAGACGCCCCTTGGTCACCAGGATACCGAGGTCGGCGCCCTTCCACCGATAGTCGCCGGGCCCGTAGACCCGCAGGAAGAACGCCTCGCCCTCGTTGTTGATCTGATGCCAGTCGGATTCCGAGTTCGAGAACACCAGCGCGCCGTCGTGGTTGATGATGTAGCGTCCGGTCGGCGGGGCCGCGTTGATGAGCTCCACCGT
>DATMTQ010000136.1:0-5638 GCA_035564095.1 Microbacterium sp.
CCGGCGGCAGCAGCGTGGGCGTGCCGCCGCCGAAGAACACCGTCGCGGACGGCCGCAGCGGCCCCCGGTCGCGCAGCACGCCGCGGGCGAGGTCGACCTCGCGCAGCAGCGTGTCGGCGTACTGGTCCTGCCGGGCACCGCGCAGCTCCGAGGACGTGTAGGTGTTGAAGTCGCAGTAGCCGCAGCGCACCCGGCAGAACGGGACGTGCAGGTAGACGCCGAAGTCGGTGGCAGCGTCGACGACGGCGTCGTCGGGCAGCGCGCCGTCGTCGGGCGCGGGCTCGCCGTCGGGAAGCGCAGAGCCCATCAGGCGGGAGTCGAGTACAGCGGCGAGATCGCGCGCAGGTACCGCTGCGACAGCGCCCGGCGGCGACGCGTGACCAGGAACGGCAGCAGCTTGTAGAAGAAGGAGGCCGGGCGGTCGAAGGCGCGCACCGTGAACCACACCTCGTCGTTCTCGAACCAGTCGACCATGAACGACTCCTCGCCCGAGACCACCGAGCGCCCCACCGTGCCGAGTGCGAAGCCCACATGGTGCGAGTCCTCGGTCACGAAGATCACGCGCAGTTCGGCGTCCGCCTTGAGTCCCTTGACGCGACCGCGCAGGTGCAGCGTCGCGCCCGGGCTGACCCACGGGGTGCCGTCGGCGTCGAACCGCTGCTCGGCCTCCGCCCGGCTCGGCGCGATCGGGTGGCCCTCGTGGTCGAAGCTCACTCCGGAGTACACCGGGCCGGATGCCGGACGGATGTCGCTGACCACCAGTCCGCCGTCGCGCTGGGCCCGCCATTCGAGCAGCGCGTCGCCGGCCGCCCGGAACCGGGCCTCGCCACTGCCGATCCGCCACGACTCCGTGAACGGGGTGCTCTTCTCGGGCGGATACTGCATCAGATCCGCGGCCTGCGTTGCACCCACGGCGGCGTAGTCGACGGTTTCGTCTCGAAATGTCCCGCGGCGCATGACCTCCAGCCTACCGAGGAGGTCTCTGGACGGTTCGTGGGAGCCGACCGACTGACCTCGCGGTGACCGGGAGCGGCTGCGACGCGAAGGCGTGCACCCCGCCCCCGTTTCGTCACCGCGGTGCGTGCGCCGCCAACACGTCGCGCAGCGCGGACTGCACCGCGGTGATGGCCCGGCTGTCCCGCGACGAAGTGCGCACCGCCGCGAAGATCTCGCGCACCGGCGCTCCGGGCAGGTCGACCAGCCGCACCGTGGACCGGTCGCCGGTCCACGCCATGTCGGGCAGCACCGCGACCGCCAGCCCGGCGGCCGCCATCCGGATGTGGGTCGTGAGGTCGGTGCCCTCGAAGCGGACGTCGGGATCGAAGCCGGCGGCCCGGCACTGCTGCACCGCCCACTCGCGCACAGCGGTGCCCCGCGGCTCGAGGATCCACGCCCGGTCGGCCAGCTCGCCGATGTCACGCGCCGGATCGTCGGGGCCCACGGCGATCCGCACCGGGTCCGGTCCCAGCAGCACGCGATCGAACCCCTCCCGGTACTCCCGCACGTGCCCCGGGTACTGCTCGGCCACGACCAGATCGAACGCCCTCGTCGCGAGCTCGCGCAAGCCCTCCTCGGGCGACATCTCGACCGACTCCAGGCGCAGGTTCGGCGCGCGCTCCGTGAGCAGCCGCAGCGCGCCGGGAACGAGCGCCTGGGCGGCGGTGGGCATCACGGCGATCCGTACGACGGTGGGAGCGCCGCGGGATGCCGCGAGCTCCGCATGCGCGGCTTCGTCCAGCTCCAGCATCCGGGCGGCGTGACGCGCCAGCGTGCGACCTGTCTCCGTGAGCCGCACGCGCCGGCCGTCGGGTTCCAGCAGCTCGACGCCGGCCTCGCGCGCGAGGATCTCGAGCTGCTGCGACACCGTCGACGGGCTGTACGAGGTGGCCGCCGCGACCTCGGCGATGGTGCCGCGCAGGGCGAACTCGTGCAGCAACCGGAGGCGGCGCAACTCGAACGGGCGCTCATTCATCGAGATATCCGAACTGTATCAACCGGGAACAATCGCTTTTCATACTACGTTCCGCGCCCCGACACTGGAATCACCCACGACGACAATGGAGTTCCCTTGACCTCTCTCGACACCGCGGCGGGCACGCCCGCACCTACCGATCACGCCGACCTCGCCACGCTCGCCGACGACGCCGTCGCGCTGGTGCGCCAGTGGCTCGTGGAGAGCCGCGGCATCCCCGTGGACAAGGCGGCCGCACGCCTCGCCGGCGTGCTGCGCGACGAGAACGGACTCGACTTCGTCGTCGGCTTCGTCGACGGTGTGGTCCGCCCCGAGGACGTCCGGGTCGCCGCGCGCAATCTGCACGATCTCGTGCCGCTCACCCCGAAGTTCCTCCCCGCGGCGCTGCGCGGCCTCATCCGGCTCGGCGGCGCGCTCGCCCCGGTCCTCCCGGGCGTCGTCATCCCGATCAGCCGTCGCGTGCTGCGCGGCATGGTGCGGCACCTCATCGTGGATGCCACCGACAGCCGGCTCGGCCGGAGCATCCGGCGTCTGCGCGCCACACCGGGCGTGCGGCTGAACGTCAACCTGCTCGGCGAGGCGATCCTGGGGCACGACGAGGCCGCCCGGCGCCTCGATGGCACGCGGCGCCTGCTCGCCCGCGACGACGTCGACTACGTCTCGATCAAGGTGTCCTCGACCGTCGCCCCGCACAGCCCGTGGGCGTTCGACGAAGCCGTCGAGCACGCGGCGAACGCGCTGCTCCCGCTCTACCGGATCGCGGCGTCCGCGCGGGGCGGGGCGAAGTTCATCAACCTCGACATGGAGGAGTACAAGGACCTCGACCTGACCCTCGCGGTCTTCACGTCGATCCTCGACCGGCCGGAGTTCCGCACGCTCGAAGCAGGCATCGTGCTGCAGGCGTACCTGCCGGACGCCCTCGCCGCGATGATGCGCCTGCAGGAGTGGGCCGCCGCACGCGTGGCCGCCGGCGGCGCGCCCATCAAGGTGCGCGTGGTCAAGGGCGCGAACCTGCCCATGGAGGTGGTCGACGCCGAGGTGCACGACTGGCCGCTCGCGACGTGGCACAGCAAGCAGGCGTCGGATGCCTCCTACAAGGCCGTGCTCGACTACGCCTTGCGGCCCGAGCACACAGCCGCCGTGCGCATCGGCGTCGCCGGCCACAACCTTTTCGACATCGCCCTCGCATGGCTTCTCGCGAGCCGGCGCAGCGCGACGGACGGCCCTTCGACAGGCTCAGGGCGGGCGACGCCCGGCGGCGTCGAGTTCGAGATGCTGCTCGGCATGGCGTCGGCGCAGGCCGCCGTCGTGCGCGGCACCGTCGGCCGGCTGCTGCTGTACACGCCCGTCGTACACCCGAAGGAGTTCGACGTCGCGATCGCCTATCTGATCCGGCGCCTCGAGGAGGGCGCTTCGCAGGACAACTTCATGTCCGCGATCTTCGACCTCGACGAGAACCCTGCGCTCTTCGAGCGCGAGCGCGATCGCTTCCTCGCCGCCGTGGCGTCGATCCCGGCCGGCGTGCCGGCCCCGAACCGCACGCAGGACCGCGCTCGCCCCGCGGCGCCGGTGCCGCGCGACGGATTCCGCAACACGCCCGACACCGACCCGAGCCTCGCCGCGAACCGGACCTGGGGCGACGGCATCCGCACCCGCATCCAGGCGTCGCAGCTCGGCGCCGAGACCACGGCATCCCATCTCATCTCCGACGCGGCCGCACTCGACGAGACTGTGCGCCGCGGCGCCGTCGCCGGCGCCTCGTGGCGGGCGCTGACCGCCGACGAGCGCGCCGAGATCCTGCACCGCGCCGGCGACGTGCTCGAGAGTCACCGCGCTGAGCTGCTCGAGGTCATGGCGTCCGAATGCGGCAAGGTGCTGGAGCAGGGCGACCCGGAGGTCTCCGAGGCCGTCGACTTCGCGCACTATTACGCCGAGCGCGGGCGCGACCTCGAGCGGGTCGACGGCGCCCAGCCGAAGCCGGTCGGGATGACGGTCGTCGCCCCGCCGTGGAACTTCCCGGTCGCGATCCCGGCGGGCTCCACGCTCGCGGCGCTCGCCGCCGGATCCCCGGTGATCATCAAGCCCGCCCGTCAGGCGCGTCGCTCGGGCGCGGTCATGGTCGAGGCGCTGTGGGAGGCCGGCGTGCCCCGCGACGTGCTGCAGTACGTGCAGCTCGAGGGGCGGGACCTCGGCCGGCAGCTCATCGGCGACCCGGCGGTGGAGCGCGTCATCCTCACCGGCGGCTACGAGACGGCCGAGCTGTTCCGCGGCTTCCGCGCCGACCTGCCCCTGCTCGCCGAGACGAGCGGCAAGAACGCCATCATCGTGACGCCGAGCGCCGACCTCGACCTCGCCGCGAAGGACGTCGCCTCCTCCGCGTTCGGCCACGCCGGCCAGAAGTGCTCGGCGGCATCCCTCGTCGTGCTCGTCGGCTCCGTCGCCACGTCCGAGCGCTTCCGCCGTCAGCTCGTCGACGCCGTGCGCGCGTACCCCGTCGGCATGCCGTGGGAGGCGTCTTCGCGGATCGGACCGCTCATCGCACCGGCCGACGGCAAGCTGCTGCGCGCCCTCACGACGCTCGAGGCCGGTCAGTCGTGGCTGCTCGAGCCGGAGCGCCTGGACGATGCCGGAGCGCTGTGGCGACCCGGCATCCGCGAGGGCGTCGCCCCGGGCTCGGAATTCCACCTCACCGAGTACTTCGGGCCGGTGCTCGGCGTGATGACGGCAGAGACCCTCGAGGAGGCCGTCGGTCTCGTCAACGCGATCGAGTACGGCCTGACGTCGGGCCTGCACTCGCTGGATGCGGCCGAGATCGACATCTGGCTGAACTCGATCGAGGCGGGCAACCTGTACGTCAACCGCGGCACCACCGGCGCGATCGTGCAGCGTCAGCCGTTCGGCGGATGGAAGAAGGCCGCCGTGGGCACAGGTGCCAAGGCGGGCGGTCCGAACTACCTGTTCGCCCTCACCGATTGGACCGATCAGCCCGTGGCGGCGACCCCCGCTGACGCGCTGATCGATGCGGCCGTCCACGCCGCCGGCGGCGCCTCCGTCCCGGAGCGCGCGTGGCTGAGCGGCGCCCTCGCAACCGACCTCGCCGCGTGGGAGCAGGAGTTCCGTGCGGTCACGGACATCACGGGGCTGCACACCGAGCAGAACGCGTTCCGCTACCAGGCGGTGCCGGTCACGATCCGCTTCGAGGGTGCCCGCCTCATCGAGCTCGTGCGCATCGCCGCCGCCGGCGTGCGCGTGCACGCCCCGCTCGTCGTCAGCACCGCCACTCCCCTGCCCGACGAGCTCACGGCGTGGCTGCGCGGCACGGGCGCATCGGTGCTCGTCGAAGGCACCCCGGCGTGGCAGCTCCGCGCGCAGCGCCTGGCGACGGAGGGCGGACGCATCCGGCTCATCGGCGGATCCGCATCCGACGTGGCGCGCGCCGTGGGCGGATCGCCCGCCCTCGCGATCCACGCGGCCCCCGTGGTGACCGCCGGCCGTGTGGAGCTGCTGACGTTCCTGCGCGAGCAGGCGATCTCGATCTCTGCGCACCGCTTCGGCACACCCCGCCGCCTGCCGATCGCGCCACTCGTCACCGACGGCGTGCCGCTGCAGCCCTGAGGATCCAGGCGAGGCGTTTCGACTCGCTCCGCTCGCTCAACGACCGGGGGT
>DATMTQ010000137.1:0-13002 GCA_035564095.1 Microbacterium sp.
TGAGATCCTCGCCGCGCCGCGTCTCGGCCGCTCCATCCTCTTCAGGCCGTCGCTATGAGCGCGCAAGCTGATCGCTCGCCGGCCATGATGTCACCCGCCCTGCGAGGCTGACGGCTCAGGCAGGTGAGGCGGCACTTCGGCGAGCACTACGTGCGGATCACCACGTTCAGCGGCTCCTCGCCTGCGAGCATCCGCTCGACCTGCCGGGTCACCAAGCCGGCGATCCGGGGACGCATTGCCATCGTCCCAGCGGCGGCGTCCGGCGTGATGATCACCACCGCGTGGATTTCTGTCCTATGGTCGGCGCGATTATCCCGGCCGCGCCCATCGCCGCGTAACGATCGGCCCACCGCTTCGCGGTCGGCCACGAGACGTGGAAGAACACGGCAGCGTGCGCGACGGTCACCGATCATCGACGATGAGCTTCCCTATCCGCAGGCGTTGGATCGGAGTCAGTGCAGCATTAGCGTGGGATCAGTGTGAGGGTGGTGTCACCGCCGAGTGCGGTGGTTGGATCCTGAGCACCGGGTGTCTGGCTCTTAGCGTGGGTGCCGCCTTCGGGCTGGCGAATCATGGTTTTGCCGACACCGGGTGTGAAGGACCGGTCGGCGTGACTTGATAGGAGCGTGGCATCGCCCCCGACTGAGGTTTGTCCGCCGACCGGCCCAACCTGTCCCATTCGGATTCAGGAAGGAGACGATTCCCATGGTGATCGTCATCGGTGCGGATGTCCACAAGGCCACACACACCTTCGTCGCGGTCGACGAAGTCGGTCGCAAGCTCGGCGAGCGGACGGTGAGAGCCACGACAACCGGCCATGAAGGCGCACTGCGGTGGGCTCGCGGGCAGTTCGGAGGAGAGCTGCGCTGGGCCGTTGAAGACTGCCGGCACCTGTCTGCCCGGTTGGAGCGAGACATGCTCGCCGCGGGGCAAGAGGTGGTTCGGGTGCCACCGAAGTTGATGGCGCAGACCCGCGCGTCTGCGCGAGAACGGGGTAAGTCAGACCCGATCGACGCTCTCGCTGTCGCTCGCGCCTGCCTGCGTGAGCCGGACCTTCCCACGGCATCGCACGATGACACGACCCGTGAGCTGAAACTGCTCGTCGATCGCAGAGAAGACCTGGTCAACGAACGAACCAGGCAGATCAACCGACTGCGTTGGCACCTGCATGAACTCGACCCGGAGTTCGATGTTCCCGTGAAAGGGTTCGCGATCGTTAAGCAACGCCGTCGCACCCACGAATGGCTCGAGGGCAAGCCCGGCCTGGTCGCCGAGCTCGCACGTGACGTGCTCGCCGACATCAACGCGGGAAGCGCGAAGATCGACGAGTTGGAGAAGCGGATCACAACCCTCGTGCAGGATCGATACCCACACCTGCTGGCGCTGCCCGGATGCGGCCCGCTGAGCGCGGCGAAGATCGTCGGCGAGACCGCGAACATCGACCGGTTCCGGTCCGAGGCGTGCTTCGCGATGAATGCCGGCGTCGCACCCCTGCCTGTCTGGTCAGGGAACACTCGCGGCAGGGTCCGAATGAGCCGCACCGGCAACCGACAACTGAACGCGGCACTGCACCGAATCGCCATCACTCAGACTCGCTTGCCCGGGCTCGGGCAGGCCTACTACCGCAAGCGACTCGACGGCGGAGACTCCAAAGTCGAAGCCCTACGCTGCCTCAAACGTCGCCTCGCGCGCGTCGTCTTCCACGCACTGCTGGCCGAGCAGAAACCCCAAGAACACACGACCGACCTGCCGTTCGCGGCATAACCCTTGACATAGGAGAAACCATGAGCGAGCCCGAGCTTCCCTGCGACCCGATCGTGCAGCGCGGCCGGTTCTACGACGAGCTGGAGGTCGGCCAGGTGTTCGCGCACCGGCCCGGCCGCACCGCGACCGAGGCCGACAACGTGCTGTTCACCACGCTGACGATGAACACGCAGGCGCTGCACCTGGATGCCGCCTTCGCCGAGACGCAGCCGTTCGGCCGGCGGCTCATGAACTCGATGTGGACGCTCGCCACGATGGTCGGAGCCTCCGTCGGCCAGGTCACGCAGGGCACGCTCGTGGCCCAGCTCGGCCTGTCGGACATCGCCTTCCCGCACCCGCTGTTCGCGGGCGACACGCTCTACGTCGAGACCGAGATCACCGCGAAGCGGGAATCGGCCTCCCGTCCGGGGCAGGGCATCGTCACCATGCGGCACACCGGACGCAACCAGCACGGCGACGTCGTGGCCACGGCGACGCGCGTCGCGCTCATGTGGATGAGCGAGGCGCCGCAGTGACCGCGTTCGCGCTGCCCGGGCCGGCGCTGCTGTTCTGCCCGGCCGATCGGCCGGAGCGGTATGCCAAGGCGCTGGAGCGCGCGGATGCCGCGATCATCGACCTCGAAGACGCCGTGGCGCCCGCCGACAAGGCCGGGGCGCGCAGCCACCTCATCGACACCGACCTGCCCTCCGATCGCGTGATCGTGCGTGTCAACGCGCTCGACACCGCGGATGCGACGGCCGACCTCGCCTCGGTCATGGAGACCTCGTACCGCACCGTCATGGTCGCCAAGGCGGAGGATCCCGACCGGGTCGCGGCGCTCGACCCGCACCTGCGCATCCTCGCGCTGTGCGAAACGGCGCGCGGTGTCGTCGAGGCGGAGCGGCTCGCCGCCCTGCCCAACGTGGCCGGGCTCATGTGGGGCGCCGAGGACCTCGTGGCATCCCTCGGCGGTACCTCCAGCCGTCGCCGCACGGGCCGGTACCGCGACGTCGCGCGGCAGGCGCGCGCCCGCGTGCTGCTGGCCGCCGGAGCGTACGGCAAAGCCGCGATCGACGCGGTGCACCTCGACATCGCCGACCTCGCGGGCCTGCGGCGGGAGGCGCGGGATGCCGCGGCATCCGGGTTCGCGGCCACGGCCTGCATCCATCCCGGTCAGGTGGAGGTCATCCGCGACGCCTACCGTCCCGACCCGGAGACCGCCGCCTGGGCGCAGCGGGTGCTGGCCGCCGCGGAGGGCGAACGCGGCGTCTTCCGGTTCGAGGGCCGGATGGTCGACGAACCGGTGCTGCGTCACGCCCGATCGGTCCTGCGCCGGGCGTAGAGCTCAGTCCAGGACGGACTCGAGGTAGCGAAGTCGGTCGAGCTCCATCAGCAGGGGATAGGTCGCCGCGTTCGGCAGCGACTCGTGCGCCGGGGGATAGGAGCCCCCGGTCGCGTGCAGCAGCACCTGGCGGATGAGGGCGCCGTGCGTCACCAGGATGACGGTCCGAGCTGCCGGAGCGTGCGCGGCGCGCAGGTCGCGGTCGATCCGACGCAGCGCGGACAGCGCGCGCACGCGGACCTGCTCGGGGGTCTCGGCGTTCGGCACGACGGCATCCGTCCAGTTGCCCCAGCGGGCCAGGAACTCCCGGTCGGTGACGCCCTCGGCGTCGCCGTACGCGCGCTCACGCAAGCCGCGGTGCAGCTGCGGCGCGTCGGCTCCGAGCTCGCCCGCGATGATCAGGGCGGTCTCGTGCGCGCGCGACAGATCGCTGGACACGACGATCGGCGCGGCATCCCCGACGGCGTCGCGAAGCGCCTCGCCGGCCTCCCTCGCCTGGGCGCGGCCGGTGTCGTTGAGCGGTATGTCGGTGGTGCCCTGGATGCGGCGTTCGCGGTTCCAGTCGGTCTGGCCATGGCGCACGAGGATCATCCGGGTCACCCTCCGACCCTACTGGGCGCGTTCTGGGGGCGTGCTGGATGTCCGGAAATCCGCTCTTGACGGGATCGGCCATCGTGCGCCATCATAAGTGAATGGCTTTCACTAAGGAGGCGGCATCGGAGCCGCCCGCCCAGGTCGCCGGCGACCGGGGCCTCAAGAAGAACGCACTCGGCACGCGCGACATCGTGTTCATGCTCGTCTCGGCGGCGGCGCCGCTGACGATCGTCGTCGGCATCGCCCCGCTCGCCCTCGCCGTGGGCGGCCCCGGCGCCCCGGTGATCTACATCGCCGCGGCCGTCGTGCTCGCGCTGTTCGCGATCGGATTCATGGCGCTCACCCGCCACGTCACCTCGTACAGCGGGTTCTACGGCTACATCTCCCAGACGCTGGGCCGGGTCATCGGACTCGGCTCTGGTCTCACCGCCTGGATGAGCTACAACGGCCTGCAGATCGGCCTGTACGGGCTGCTCGGCATCCAGGCGAGTCTCTCGCTGAAGTCGCTGTTCGGCCTCGACGTGCCCTGGTGGGTGTGCGCCCTCGTCGCGATCGCCGCGGTCTGGTACCTCGGCTGGCGCGGCATCGAGGTCGGCGCCCGCGTGGTCGCGGTGCTGCTGAGCCTCGAGACGATCATCGTGGTGATCATCGCCGCCGTGGTGATCGCCAAGGGCGGCGCGCACGGCATGTCGCTCGCCTCCTTCGGCGCGAAGAACGTCGTCAACCCCGGCATGGCCGCCGTGCTCACCCTCGGCTTCTCGGCGTTCATGGGCTTCGAGGCCGGTGCCCTGTACCGCGAAGAGGCCCGCAACCCCGACAAGACCGTGCCGCGCGCCACGTACATCTCGATCGCGTTCATCGGATTGTTCTACGCGTTCTCGGTCTGGATCATCGTGAACGCCCTGGGCGCCGACAAGGTCCAGGCGTTCGCCGCCGGGCACCTCAACGCCGGCGACACCGCGTACATCGTGGCCGCGCAGTACGTCGGCCCGTGGTGCGAGATGGTCATGAGCGTGCTCATCGTGACGAGCATCTTCGCCTCGCAGCTCGCGTTCCACAACACGATCAACCGCTACACGCTGTCCCTGTCGCGCGAGGGGATCTTCCCGGCATGGGCGGGCCGCATCAGCCCCCGACACTTCACCCCGTCGACCGCCGGCGTCGTGCAGACCGTGCTCGCGGTGGTGCTCGTCGCGATCTTCGCGGTGCTGAAACTCGACCCGTTCACCCAGTTCGTCATCTGGGTGAACACCCCCGGCGTACTCGGCATCCTGATCCTCCAGGCCCTCACCGGGATCGGGGTCATCGCATACTTCCTCCGCCACCGCAGCATCCGGCTGAAGTGGTACGTCATGCCCTCGGCGGTCGTCTCGCTGGTGGTCATGCTGGTGGTGATCTGGCTGTTCATACAGAACGCGGAGCTGTTCACCGGCGCCCCGGCGGGCTCGCCGCTGAACACCGTGCTCATCGTGATCGCCCCCGCCGTGCTCGTCGCCGGGGTGGTCTGGGCCGCCGTGCTGCGCCGCCGGCGTCCTGCCGCATACGGGCGGATCGGCACGGGAGACTGAGAGCATGTCTCAGACCGTGCCGAAGAAGCGGGGACGCCCGAAGACGCCGCGACTGACCCGGGACGCCATCGGGCAGGAGGCGCTCGCGATGCTCGCGCAGACCGGCACGGTGACCCTCCCCGGGCTCGCCGAGCGGATGGACGTCGGGCAGTCGGCCTTCTACAAGCACGTCGCGGGGCGCGCCGAGATCATCGAGCTCGCCCGCGGCGCGCTCGCGGAGAGCCTGCCCGAGCCCGACCTGGACGATCCGGACCTCGGACTCGAGGACATCGTCCGGCGGCTGTTCCGCACGCTCGTCGCCGCCTTCTCGGCCGTGCCGGCACTCACCCCGCTGCTTTTCGCGCAGCCTGTCACCCACCCCTCGGCCCTCGCCGTCTACGACCGCGCCGCCGCCCGGATGATGGAGCTCGGGATGCCACGGCCGCTCGTGCTGCCGGTGCTCGAGACGCTCGACACCGTGGCCGCGGGCGCGGCGATGGACAAGCTCGCCCCGTCGAGCGCCTGGCAGGTGCCGCCGGACCGGCGGAGCGCGTTCCCGGCCCTCGTCGCCGTGCACGACTCCGCCGAGGACGTCGATCCGGTCACCGTGATCGAGGACGTCCTGACCGCCGGCATCCTGCACCGCGTCGCCCGCGCGACCGGCGCCGCCCGGTGATCCCGAACATCGAACAGGAGACCTCCCCAATGACCACCGAGACCGCCGTCGACCTCGTCATCCGCACCACGAGCCTGCTGCCGTCGGCCGAGGCGGGCGCGGCGCCCGGGTTCGTCGCCATCGCGGACGGCATGATCGCGGCGATCGGCTCGCCCGAGGAGGCGGATGCCTGGGCGGCCCGCGCCGCGCGGGTCATCGACGTCGGCGACGCCACGGTGATGCCCGGCCTCATCGACGCGCACATCCATCCGACGCTCGGCGGCTCGATCGCGCGAGGCCTCGACCTGTCCGGCATCCAGACCCGTGCCGGCCTGCGCGAGGCCCTCGCCGCCCACGCCGCGGACACTGCGCACAGGGTGGGCGAGGACTGGCTCGTGGGATGGGGCCTGGACCCGGCGTGCTTCGAGGGCGCGCCGTTCGACAACGCGCTCTTCGACGGCGTGCTCGACGACGAGCTGGTGTACCTCACGCTGTTCGACGGACACGCCGCGCTCGCGTCCGAGGCCGCGCTGCGCCGCGCGGGCGTCACCGGCCGGGAGGAGCTCGAGGGTGCCTCGCGGGTCGGCGTTCGGGCCGACGGCTCGCCGAGCGGCATGCTGTTCGAGATGCCGGCGAGCGACCTGGTGCGGCGGCACGTCCCCGCCCCGACCTTCGACGAGCGCGTCGACGCACTGGACGGCCTGCTGCACGGGATGGCGGCCTCGGGCCTCGTCGCCGGGCAGATGCTCGACCTCGAGATGGATGATGCGATCGACCTGTTCGAGGCCGTCGAAGCCCGCGGCGACCTCGGCATCCGGGTGCGGATCTCGCCGTGGGTCATGCCCGGGTTCGCCGAGGGCCGGCTCGAGGAGCTGCTCGCGCTGCAGGGCCGCCGCGGCCGGCGCTGGCACGTGCAGGGCATCAAGCTGATGATCGACGGCACGATCGACAACGGCACCGCCTGGCTGTTCGAGCCGGACACGCAGGGCGAGTCGACGGAGTCGCTCTGGCTGAACCCCGAGGAGTACGTGCGCGTTCTCGAGTTCTTCCACGGGCACGCGGTGCCGACCACCACCCACGCCATCGGCGACAAGGGCGTGTCGTTCGTCGCGAACGCGATCGCCGCTCTGCCGGACGGACCCGTGCAGCACCGCATCGAGCACATCGAGACGCTGCCGGACTCGGTGCTCGCCGAGATCGTGGCATCCGGTGCGGCCACGAGCCTGCAGCCGACGCACTGCACGCTGTACTCCAAGGCCGACCACTCGGACAACTGGTCGCAGCGACTCGGCCACGAGCGGGCGGGTCTCGCGTGGCGCACCGGGTCGCTGCGGGATGCCGGCGTGATCGTCGCGCTCGGCTCGGACTGGCCGATCGCACCGTACGACCCGCGCAGCATCATCGCCGACGCGCGGCTGCGGCGCCCCGTGACCCGCCCCGACCTGGCGGCGAACCACGCCGAGGAGGCGCTCACCGCACGGCGCACGCTGGACGGCTACACCTCTCAGTGGTGGCGCTCGGTCGGCGAGGACGGCGGCCGCCTGGAGGTGGACGCCCGCGCCGACATCACCGTGCTCGGCGTCGATCCGCTGACGGCGACGCCCGAAGAGGTGGCGGCGGCGCCCGTCGTGCTCACCGTCGTAGACGGCGGCGTGTCGGCCGACTTCACCGCCTGAGCGGCGGCGAGGCCGAGGTTAGAGTCGGCGTGTGACCAGCGTTGTTCCGTACCTCGACGTTGCCGACCCCACCTTCGATGTGACCTCGGAGCCCGTCCATCGGGCCCGGGACGACAGCTGGTACGCGCGGACGCCGTCCGGCTGGGCGATCCTCCGGTACGAGGAGGGCACCGCGGTGCTCAAGGACCGCCGATTCCAGCAGGGCAATGCGCGCTGGCCGGCGCAGAACGGAATTCACGAAGGACCGGGGCAGCAGTGGTGGGCGGAGACTCTCCTGAGCCTCGAAGGCGACACCCACCTGCGCCTGCGGCGCCTGCTCGGCCCGGCGTTCCGCAGCCGGGCGATCGAGCGGATGCGGCCGCAGTTCCAGGCGCTCGCGAACGAGCTGATCGACCGGTTCGCCGCCCGCGGGCACGTCGAGTTCGTCTCCGAGTTCGCCGAGCCGTACGCCTCGCGCATCCTGTGCCTGCTGCTCGGCCTGCCGGATGACCGGTGGCCGCAGATCGCGCACTGGGCGGACGACCTCGGCAAGTCGTTCGGGGTCAACGTGCACGACGACCTGCCCCGCATCGAGGCGGCGCTGCAGGGGCTCACCGCCTACATCGAGGAGGTCGTCGCCGAGCGCTCCCGCCACCCGCAGGACGACCTGGTGACCACTCTGCTCACCGCCCACGAGCAGGACGACGCGCTGGATCGCCGGGAGCTCTCCGTCGCGCTCGTCTTCCTCGCGTTCGCCGGCATGGAGACCACCCGCAACCAGCTCGGCCTCGCCCTGCAGACGTTCCTGCGGCATCCCGACCAGTGGGCGCTGCTGGCGGCGGCCCCCGACCTCGGCGGCCGCGCGGTGGAAGAGGTCATGCGCGTCAACCCGACGGTGACGTGGGTGACGCGCGAGGCCATGGAGGACGTCGACCTGTACGGCCTGCAGGTGCCCAAGGGCGGCATCGTGCAGGTGCTGTCCCACGCGATCGGCACGGATCCGGCGGCGTTCGGCGCGGATGCCGGCTTCGACATCCGCGTGGAGGACCGTGCGCTGCACAGCGGATTCGGCGGGGGAGTGCACCACTGCCTCGGCCACTTCGTCGCGCGCACGGACATGAGCGTCGCGCTGCCGCTGCTCGCGCAGCGCCTTCCGGACCTGCAGGCCGACGGTCCGGGGCGGTGGCTCCCCGTCTCGGGCAACACCGGACCGGTGCGCTTCCCGCTGCGGTTCACGCCGGGCGCGTGAGCGTCGTCAGCCGTTCGGGATCAGCGCGGACGCGAGCGCGGTGAGCGCCTCACTCGTGCCGGTGTCGATCTTCACGGTGGCCGCGGCATCCGCCCGCGTGGCGCCGCGATTGACGATGACGAGCGGCATGTGCTTGCGGCGTGCGCGTTCGGTGAAGCGGATGCCGGAGTTGACGACGAGCGACGAGCCGGCCACCAGCAGCGCGTCGGAGCCGTGCACCAGCTGCTCCGCGCCGCGGAACCGGCCGGCGGGGATGAACTCGCCGAAGAACACGACGTCGGGCTTGAGCAGGCCACCGCACACCGTGCAGTCCGGCACGACGAAGCCGTCGGCGGACTCGGGCCGCACATCGCCGTCGGGGCCGAGCGCGACTTCTGCCCCGGTGGCGAGCCACAGGTTGTCGGCCTCGAGGCGGTGGGCGATGTCGCGCCGATCGAACACCTGGCCGCAGCGGGTGCACAGCACGCGGCGCATCGTGCCGTGCAGCTCCACGACGCGGGAGCTGCCGGCGCGCAGGTGCAGGCCGTCCACGTTCTGCGTGACGATGCCGGTGACGACGCCCGCGTGCTCGAGCGCCGCCAGGGCGCGGTGCCCCGCGTTGGGCTCGGCCGCCGCGAACGCCTTCCAGCCGAGGTGGCTGCCGATCCAGTAGCGGCGGCGGGCGGCGTCGCTCGCGAAGAATCGCTCGACCGTCATCGGCGTGCGGCGCGGGGCGCCCTCGCCGCGGTAATCCGGGATGCCGGAGTCGGTGGACACGCCCGCGCCGGTGAGCACCGCGACGCGCTTGCCCTGCAGGGCGTCGACGGCGCGCGAGATCGCGGCCTCGACGGCCGGGTCCACGCAGATGTCGGTGCCGGGGGTCAGCGTCATGGGTCACCTCTCGTGGGTCGAGGCTACGCCGCTCGTGTTACGTGCGCGTGTCGGCGCGGGGCATGCTGGAGGGGTGAACGCGATCCCCGTCGACGACCCGCACGACTCCCGGCTCGCGGACTACCGCGATCTCACCGACGTCGCCCTGCGCCGCGTGCTGGAGCCCGCCGGCGGGCTGTACATCGCCGAGTCCGCGAAGGTCATCGGGCGGGCGCTCTCCGCGGGCCACCGGCCCCGGTCCCTGCTCGTGCAGCAGAAGTGGATGCCGGATGCCGAGGCCCTGCTGGCGGGGCATCCGGACGTGCCCGTGTACGTCGTGGCACCCGCGGTCGCCGAGTCCCTGACCGGATACGCCGTGCATCGCGGGGCACTGGCGGCGATGCACCGGCCCGCGCTGCCCTCGGTGTCCGAGGTGGTGGCGGGCGCGCGGCGGGTCGTGGTGCTGGAGGACATCGTGGACCACACGAACGTCGGGGCGATGTTCCGGGGAGCGGCGGGACTGGGCGCCGATGCGGTGCTCGTCGGGCCGCGCTGCGCCGACCCGCTCTACCGTCGCAGCGTGCGCGTGAGCATGGGCACCGTCTTCCAGGTGCCGTGGACGCGGCTGCCGGACTGGCCGGAGGCCGGCATCCTCTTGCGCGACGCCGGCCTGCAGGTCGCGGCGCTCGCCCTGCGCGCGGATGCGGTGCCGCTGGACGTGTTCGCGGCCGATCCGCCGGAGCGCATCGCCCTGATGCTCGGGGCCGAGGGCGACGGACTCAGCGCGCGGGCGCTCGCCGCGGCCGACACGGTGGTCGAGATCCCGATGGCGGGCGGGGTGGATTCGCTGAACGTCGCCGCCGCGAGCGCCGTCGCGCTGTGGGCCCTGCGCGTTCCGCCCGGTCGTTGAGCGAGCACGGCCGCAGGCCGAGCGAGACGAAACGCTCAGCCCCAGGTCGCGGTGTCGCCGCCGAGCGCTGTCGTGATGCGGTCGTACGTGAGCCGGGCGGCCCCGACCCGGATCGGCGAGTCCGCGAGCACGACGTCGCCGAGCTCGGTGGCGATGAGCGTGCCCGGAATATCCGGCCGACCGCCGGCAAGCATCTCCGCACCGCGCGGCATCGTGAGCAGGGTGTGCGCCGTTCGCGCCAGCGACAGCCGCCAGCTCGACCCGCGGTCGGTGTCGAACCGCTCGGCGAGCCCGAGGATGGTCGCCGCCGCGGCGAGGTAGCCGGTCGACCAGTCGAGGGCCTGCGTCGGCAGCGACACGGGTGCGTGTTCGCCGGACGCCGTCATCCCGACGTGCGCGATGCCGCTCGCGAACTGCACGAGCGAGTCGAAGCCGCGGCGCTCGGCCCAGGGACCCGTCCACCCGAACGCGCGCTCGGACACGTCGACGAGCCCCGGCCGCAGGTGCCGTCGCTCGGCCTCGGACAGCCCCAGGTGCTCCATCGCGCCCGCACGATAGCCGTGCACGAGCACGTCGGCCTCGGTGAGCAGTCCGTGCAGGATGCCGCGCTCCGCCGCGTCGTGCGCGTCGAGTCGTACCGACCTCTTGCCCGCCATCACCATCGGCAGCACTCCCGGCTCGTCCCAGGCCGGCGGGTCGACGCGCAGCACGTCGGCGCCGAGACCGGCGAGCACCTGCGTGCATGTCGGCCCGGCGATGACTCGGGTGAGATCGAGCACGCGCAGCCCGGCGAGCGGCCGCCGCGACGTCGGCGACCAGGTGGTGGCGTCGTCCCACTTCGCCGTGGGGGAGTACTCGATGAGCGGTTCGAGCTGCACGGCCTGCCCCGGAGCGGACGCCGTCCACGCGTCGGGGGAGCGGAACGCGGCGGATGCCCCGCCGGCGTCCACGATCGCGGATTCGAGGTCGACGGCGTTCCACGCGGCGATCCGCTCGGCGACGGCCGCGCTCTCGACCGGCTCGGCGGCATCCGCGAGCCCCAGCACGCGCAGCAGCGCGGCACGGTGGTGCGGGGCATTCGCGTGCGTGCGGATCCAGGACCCGTCGGCGGTGGCGAACGACCCCGACAGAAGGTCCCACGGAGACGCCGGCGACCAGCCCACCGGGCGCACCTGCATCCCGAACCATGTGTCGCACAGTGTCCGGTCGACGTGCACCTCTGCGGCCTCGGGGAAGCCGAGCTTCTCCATGAGCGCAGACAGGGCGAGCGCGAGCGTGGTGAAGGCCTCGGTCGCGAGGTCGGACACCGGCAGCGCCGAGCGCAGGAAAGCCTCCCCGTGCAGCTCCGCCGCACCGGCGACGTCGAACTCGCGGCGCAGCGCATCGAACTCGGAACCCGACATGGGCGTGCTCATGGTCGCACCCTACGCCCGCACCGGAGGGTTCAGTAGGGGGTCGACGGGGCTCAGAAGCCGGGATCCTCACCGTCCTCGGACGATTCGCGCGCCGGGCGGTCCGGCGGGCCGCCGGGTTCGAACCTCGACCGGGCCGTGTCCGGGGAGGAGGGCGCCGCCGGTGGTCCCCCCGGCCGGTGTCGTGGCGGGGATCGTGACGGTGACCCGCCCGCGGATCAGACCGAGCTGGTCCCGGTGCTCGTCCGTGCGGTCGTGGGCCACAGGGGTGCCGGTGAGCAGCAGGTCGGTGAGGATGTCGGCGCGGATCTGGTCGAGGGTGCGTCCATCCCGCGGTCCGGTCTCGGCCGTGCGGCCGGCCCCGGACTCCGTCGGCGACTCGGTGTCATCGAGCTGCTGCAGCAGACGGGCCTGCTCGGTGAGGCGGTCGTGGATGCCGTGGGCGTATGCGGTCGGCAGGTCGGCGGTCAGTCGGGCGAGTCCGGGCTCAGCCGCGGTGGCGCCTCGTGCTGCGCCGCCGCGACGGCGGCTGCGGCGTAGTCGGCGCGCACGGCATCCTGCGGGAACACGACGGTCAGTTCGCGAGCACGCGAGATCCGCGAGTGCACAGTCCGTTCACTGACCTGCAGGGCGGCTGCGACGTCGGCGACCACCTCTCGATCCGCCGGCGAGACCTTCTGATGTCTCGGGTTCGCGTGGGCCGCGGCCCTCTCCTCGCGCCTGGCCTGCACGATGGGGATCAGCTCGGCGAACAGCACCAGCTGCTCGGCATGCGCCCGCGCCGCCCGGGATCGACCGGCTTCCAGCCCGTCGATCACTTCGCTCAACCGCGACAGCGCAGCACGGAACGCAACTACCAATCTCAATCGGCGTCCGAGCAGTCGCCCGTCACCCCTCCAACGGCCGCACGGGCGCCGCGTCGGGTCGCTTCGGCAGGATGTGGTCGCCGCTGGACTGGTGGCGGAGGCGTCGCAGCACCCACGGCACGAAGTACTCCCGGGCCCACACCAGGTCGCCCGCCCGCGCCTCTCGCCAGCCGCGCGCGG
>DATMTQ010000138.1:0-6432 GCA_035564095.1 Microbacterium sp.
CCCCCCGGGTCCGCCGCCGGGGCCGTCCTGGCGGGCGATGTATTTGACCCGCAGGCCGAGCACCTGCTCGATCGCCTGACGCAGGTCTTCGCTCGGCCCACCGGGGCGCTGCTTGAACTTCGCGACGTCCGACGCACTCGCGAAGGTGAGAGTGAGTACGTCGCCGTCGAGGGATGCTACGGTCGCCGCGACGACCAGCATCCACGACGGGCGGCTGATCGTCTCGAGTGCGGTGAGCACCTGCGGCCAGGCGGCGCGCATGCGGTCGAGGTCGACCGGGCCGGAGGGTGCGGGGGCCGGAGCAGGCTCGGGTGCGGCGGGGCTCGGCGTTTCGTCTCGCTCGGTCCCTGAGCCTGTCGAAGGGCGCTCGACGACCGCGGGTGCCGCCGGGGCCGCTGCCGGGGGCGTCGCGGGGCTGGACGTTTCGTCTCGCTCGGTCCCTGCGCCTGTCGAAGGGCGCTCAACGGCCGGGGGGACCGAAGCAGCGCCTCGTGCCAGCACGCGGGCGATCATGAGTTCGAGCTGCAGGCGCGGCGACGTGGCGCCGGTCATCTCGTCGAGGGTCGTCACCACGATGTCGGCCACGCGCGAGAGGCGCGCGGAGCCGAACTGCTCGGCCTGCTGCGTCATCCGCTGCAGTTCGTCGGCGGGAACGCCGCGCAGCACGGAGGCCGCCCCGGCGCCGGTGGCGGCGATCACGATGAGATCGCGCAGTCGCTCGAGCAGGTCGTCGACGAACCGGCGCGGATCCTGCCCGGTCTGCACCACGCGGTCGACCGCGTTGAACGCGCCCGCGGCGTCGTCGACCGCGAACGCGTCGACGACCTCGTCGAGCAGCTCCGCGGGGGTATAGCCCAGCAGCGCGACCGCGCGGTCGTACCTCACCGTGACGCTTCCGTGCTCGCCGGACGCTGAGCCCGTCGACGGGTCGGACCCGGCGATCAGCTGGTCGAGCAGCGACAGCGTGTCGCGCGGCGATCCGCCGCCGGCCCGCACGACCAGCGGCAGCACGCCGGGCTCGACCTGCACGCCCTCCTGCTCGCACAGCCCGCCCACGTACTCGAGCATCGCGGCCGGGGCGACCAGCCGGAACGGATAGTGGTGGGTGCGCGACCGGATGGTGCCGATGACCTTCTCGGGCTCGGTGGTCGCGAAGATGAACTTGACGTGGTCGGGCGGCTCTTCGACGAGCTTGAGGAGCGCGTTGAATCCCTGCGGCGTCACCATGTGCGCCTCGTCGAGGATGAAGATCTTGAACCGGTCGCGCGCCGGCGCGAACACGGCGCGCTCGCGCAGGTCGCGGGCATCGTCGACGCCGTTGTGGGATGCCGCGTCGATCTCGACGACGTCGAGCGATCCGCCGCCGCCGCGGCCCAGCTCGATGCAGCTGTCGCACGCGCCGCACGGGGTGTCGGTCGGCCCCTTCGCGCAGTTCAGGCAGCGCGCCAGAATGCGCGCCGACGTCGTCTTTCCGCATCCGCGCGGGCCGGAGAACAGGTAGGCGTGGCCCACCCGGTCGCTGCGCAGCGCCGTCATCAGAGGCTCGGTGACCTGGGCCTGCCCGATCATCTCGGCGAAGGACTCGGGCCGGTAGCGGCGGTACAGAGCTGCGGTCACCCGACCAGTCTAGGAGTGGCCCCCGACATCGAGTCGGGCATCCGGATGCCGGTGACCGCCAGCCCGGCGGAACGGGACGGGCGACCGGATGCCACTCCTCTCCTTCGCCCCTCCGACTCGGGTCCCTCAGACGCCGAGGCGGCCGGTCAGGCGGGTATGGAATCGAGTGCTGCGCTCGTCGAAGCCGACCAGCTCGACCTCGACGCCGTGCTGGGCGTACTTCGCCTGCACCGAGTCGAGCGCGGCGACGGAGGAGGCATCCCACACCTGTCCGCGTGTGAGGTCGATGACCACCCGGGACGGATCCTCCGGGTAGTCGAACTGTTCGACCAGATCGTTGCTGCTGCCGAAGAAGAGTGGACCGACCACGTGATAGGTCGCGATCGTGCCGTCGCCGGTGAGCGTACGCTCCACGCGCAGAACGTGCGCCACGCGACGCGCGAACAGCACCATGGCGAGGAGCACGCCCGCGGCGACGCCGATCGCGAGGTTGCCGGTAATCACCACCGCGACGATCGTCACCGCCATCACGATCGTCTCGGACAACGGCATCCTCTGGAGCGTCGACGGGAGCACGCTGTGCCAGTTGACGGTGGAGATCGCGACGATCATCATCACCGCCGCGAGCGCGACCATCGGGATCTGCGCCATGACGCCGCTGAACACCGTGATGAACAGAAGCAGCACGAGACCCGCGACGAGCGTCGAGATACGGCTGCGTGCCCCGCCGAGCTTCACGTTGACGACGCTCTGCCCGATCATGGCGCATCCCGCGATGCCCCCGTAGCAGCCGGCGAGGATGTTCGCGACGCCCAGACCCCAGGACTCGCGGGACGCGCGGGAACGGCTGTCGGTCATGTCATCGACGACCTTGGCGGTCAGCAGCGTCTCCAACAGTCCGACGAACGCGACGCTCAGCGCAGTCGGCCAGACCAGCTGCAGAGTGTGGAGATCCAGCGGCACGTCGAGCGGCGTGAGCCCGGGCAGACCACCTGCGACCTTCCCCTCGTCGGACACGGTGGGCACCTGCAGATGCAGCACGACGGCGGCGGCGGTGACCACGGCGACCGCGACGAGCGGCGCAGGGACCGCCGTGGTGATGCGGGGTACGAACACCACGATCAGGATCGTGACGGCGAACAGCACGTAGGCCGCCGGTCCGACGCCGAACAGGTGCGGCACCTGCGCCGCGAAGATCAGGATGCCGAGCGCGTTGACGAAGCCGATCATCACGGACCGCGGGATGAACCGCATCAGCCGGGCGAGGCCGCCCAGGCCGAACACGATCTGCACGAGGCCGGCGAGCACCACTGCGGGCAGCAGGTACTGGACGCCGTGTTCCTTGACCAGCGGGGCGACGACCAAGGCCACCGAGCCCGCGGCCGCGGTGACCATGGCCGGCCGTCCCCCGAGGAACGACATGGAGACCGCCAGCACGACGGATGCCACGAGGCTCACCTGGGGGTCGACACCGGCGACGACCGAGAACGAGATGACCTCGGGGACCAGGGCGAGGGTCGTCAGCGTGCCGGCGAGCACCTCGATGCTGAGGGTGCGCGGACTGCGCAGCACCGACCGGACGGTCACGGGGCGAGGGGCTGCCGACATCCACACAACTCTATTGGCCCGTCGGTGATGCTCCTCGACCGGGTACTCTCGATCCGTCCCGTCGACCTCCCGCTCGGTCGGTTCGTCGCGAGCGCGTGCCGGAGCTTCTCGGCCTCGACCTCGACGACCCCGACACCCGCCTGGCGGTGCACCGCGCCTGCCGCGCCCTCGCAGCATCCTGACCCCGGAGGACCCATGAAAGCCCTGCTTTACGAAACCTTCGGCGGTGACATCCGGGTCGCCGACGTGCCGGACCCGACGGCGCCCGACGGCGGCGCGGTCATCCGGGTCACCGCCTCGGGCCTGTGCCGCAGCGACTGGCACGCGTGGATCGGTCACGACGACACCGTGCACCCGCCGCACGTGCCCGGACACGAGTTCGCCGGCGAGGTGGTCGCCATCGGGTCCGGAGTGCGCAGGTGGCGGGTCGGCGACCGGGTCACCACTCCGTTCGTCAACGGCTGCGGCACGTGCACGTGGTGCCTGTCCGGCCAGGCGCAGGTGTGCCCCGACCAGACGCAGCCCGGGTTCACGCACTGGGGATCGCACGCCGAGTTCGTCGCGGTGCGCGCCGCCGACCTGAACCTCGTCGCGGTCCCGGATGCCATCAGCGACGATGCGGCCGCCTCCCTCGGCTGCCGGTTCGCCACCGCATACCGCGCCGTGACGGCACGCGCCGGCATCCGCCCCGGCGAGTGGCTCGCGGTGTTCGGCGCCGGCGGAGTGGGGCTCAGCGCCGTGCAGATCGCCGCGGGGCTCGGCGCGCACGTCATCGCCGTCGACCCGTCGGCGGATGCCCGCGCTCTCGCCGCGGACCTCGGCGCCGAGCTCGTGCTGGATGCCGCCGACGACGTCCCCGGGCTGATCGCCGAGGCGACCGACGGCGGAGCGCACGCGTCGCTGGATGCCGTGGGCTCGGCGCAGATCGCGAGCGCCGCGATCCTGTCGCTGCGCCGGCGCGGCCGGCACGTGCAGGTGGGCCTGCTCGCCGACCCGGAGACGGCGATCCCGCTCGGTCGCGTGCTGGCGTGGGAGCTCGACGTGCTCGGCAGCCACGGGATGTCCGCGGCGGACTACCCGCAGCTGCTCGACCTCGTGACCACGGGCATCCTGGACCCCGCACGCCTGCTCTCGCGCACGGTCGGGTTCGCCGAGGCCGCCGAGCTGCTGCCGGCATCCGGCATGCCGACCGCGGGCATCACCGTGCTGCATCCCGCGGACTGAGCGGCTCCCGGCATCGCGGCGGGCCGCGCCGCGTCACCCGAACGACGCGCGGATCTCGTCGGTGGCCAGCAGCCGTTCCACGGCGGCGAGCCGGGCGTTCGGCTGCTGCCCGTGCGGAAGCGCGAGCACGATCTCGTTCACGGAGACCTCGTCGTCGATGCGCAAATACGCCACCCGTCCCCCGTCGAACGTCTCGGTGCTGGTCGGCCGTCCGCTGAACACCGAGTAGCCGAGCCCGCGGGCCACCATCGCCCGCACCGTCTCCGGGTTGGCGAACGACCAGCCCGGACGCGTGGTCACTCCCGCCTCGGCGATCACCGTCTCGATCGCGTGGCGAGAACCCGCCCCGTGCACGAGGATCAGCGGCTCGTCGACGAGTTCGTGCAGGGATGCCGAACCACGCCGCGCCAGCGGATGATCCGCCGCGACGACGATGTACGGCTCGATCGCGTGGATGGTGCGCCCGTCGAGCCCCGGGTCGAGCTGCCGGCGATACAGCAGGCACGCGTCTGCCTCGCCGCGCAGCACCATGCTCTGCACCCCCTCGGCGAGGCCGTCGGTGAGCTGCAGCGCAAGGCGCGGATACCGCTCGGCGCAGGCCGCCGCGAGGACGGGAAGCACCCGCGGCGACAGGGCCGACGTGCATGCGATCCGCAGGGGCCCGGCGACGTCGTCGTGCTCGGATCGCGCGAGCTCGGCGAGCTCCTCGAGATCGCCGAGGATGCGGCGCGCCAGTCCGAGCACCCGCGCGCCGCCGGAGGTCAGTGTCATCCCCTTCGCCGTCCGCCGCACGAACAGCTGCACCGACAGGCCCTTCTCGAGTTCCCGCAGGGCCGTCGACACCGCGGCCTGCGATGCCGCGCACTGCACGGCCGCGCCGCTCACGGTGCCGGTGTCGGCCGTGGCGACGAAGTACTCGAGCTGGCGGATCGTCACGGAAAGCATCCAGTCAGTTTATGCTTTCGATCAAGTTTTTCAGCTTTACAGAACCATGCCTGTGCTCGGATGCTGGTTGCACAACCACCGACGAGCAGGGAGGCCCCCCGTGACAACGCCGCACATCGTGACGCTCGGCACCGCCGGCGGCCCGCGCTGGTGGATGCCTCAGCAGGCATCCCCCCGCTTCGGGATCTCGACCGCCGTGGTCGTCGGCGACCGCACGTACCTCGTCGACGCCGGACTCGGGGCGGGGCGTCAGTACACGGCCGCGGGCTTCGACATGGCCCAACTCGGGGGCATCTTCCTCACGCACCTGCACTCGGACCACACGACCGAGCTCGCCAACCTCGCCCTGTTCGGCATGTTCGGCCTGGCCGCCGACTCGTCGCCGATCCCCATCCTCGGCCCGGGCGACCGCGGCGCGCTCCCCCCGGTGTCTCCGCGGGCCACGACCCCGCCGCAGCCGGTGGCGCCCCACCTGCCGACCCCCGGAACGCGGGATGTCTTCCGCCTCCTCATGGAGGCGCACGCCACGGACCTGAACGACCGCGTACTCGATGCGCTGCGGCCGTCTCCGTTCGACCTGTTCGATGCCCGCGACATCGAGGTGCCGAGCCTGTCCGGCTACCACCCGAACCTTGCGCCGACGCCGGACATGGCGCCGTTCACGGTGTTCGAGGACGATCGGGTCCGCGTGGACGCCATCCTCGTCGAGCATCCGCCGATCGCGCCCGCGTTCGGCTTCCGGTTCACGACCGACGAGGGATCGGTCGCCATCTCGGGGGACACCGCCAAGACCGCGAACATGGTGCGGCTGGCCGAGGACGTCGACCTGCTGCTGCACGAGTCGATCAGCTTCGATTGGGTCCAGGAGTCCTACGGGGATCCGCAGAACGAGACCGCCCGGGCCTCCTACGACCACCACCACAGGTCGCACACCAGCGTGCTCGAAGCGGCCGAGATCGCCGCAGAGGCGGGGGCTCGCACCCTAGGCATCCACCACCTCGTCCCCGGCAGCCTCGACACCGCGGCATGGCGCCGGGC
>DATMTQ010000139.1:0-10780 GCA_035564095.1 Microbacterium sp.
AACACCAGGAACCTGTCGAACGACCGCGCGAACCACCGGTCGTGGGTCACCGCGAGCACGGTGCCCTCGAAGCGGGCCAGCGCCGCCTCGAGCGCCTCGGCCGAGACGAGGTCGAGGTTGTCGGTGGGCTCGTCGAGCAGCAGCAGTGTCACACCCGACAGCTCCAGCAGCAGGATCTGCAGGCGCGCCTGCTGCCCTCCGGACAGCGAGTCGAACGTCTGCTCGGCCTGGGCGACGAGGCCGTAGCGGTCCAGGGCGGAACTGGCGGCATCCCGCGGCATCCCGGGCCGCTCGCCGTCGCCGCGGTGCAGGATCTCGAGGAGGGTGCGGCCGACGAATTCCGGATGCCGGTGCGTCTGCGCGAACCAGCCGGGTACGACGCGCGCGCCGAGCACGACGCGCCCCTCGTGCGCGACGGCATCCAGCCCCGACCCCACCGTCGTCACGTGTCCGAGCAGCGGGTCGGGGTCCGTGCCGCCGGCCGCGAGCAGGCGCAGGAAGTGCGACTTGCCCGACCCGTTGGACCCGAGCACGGCGACGCGATCGCCGAACCACACTTCGAGGTCGAACGGCTTCATGAGGCCCGCCAGCTCGAGCTGCTCGGCGACGACCACGCGCTTGCCGGTGCGGGAGCCGCGCAACCGGAGCTGCAGGTCCTGCTCGCGCGGGCGCTCCTGCGGCGGGCCGGCCTCCTCGAACTTGCGCAGCCGGGTCTGCGCGGCGCGGTAGCGGGATGCCATGTCGTCGCTGTTCGTCGCCTTCACCCTTAGCGTGGCGACGAGCGTCTTCAGCTTGGCGTGCTGCTCGTCCCAGCGGCGGCGCAGCTCGTCGAGGCGCTCCATGCGGTCCTCGCGGGCCTGGTGATACGTGCGGAATCCGCCGCCGTGCACCCATGCGGAGCTGCCCGCGCCGCCCACCTCGAGGGTGACGATGCGGTCCGCCGCCCGGGCCAGCAGCTCGCGGTCGTGCGAGACGAGCAGGACCGTCTTGGTCGTCTCGCGCAGCTGCTGCTCGAGCCACCGCTTGGCCGGAACATCGAGGTAGTTGTCGGGCTCGTCCAGCAGCAGCACCTCATCCGGGCCGCGCAGCAGCGCCTCCAGTGCGAGCCGCTTCTGCTCCCCGCCCGACAGCGTCTCGAGGTCGCGGTACCGCGCCCGCTCGTACGGCACGCCGAGAGCGGCCGTGGTGCAGGCATCCCAGACCGTCTCGTGCTCGTAGCCGCCGGCGTCGGCGTAGTCGGCGAGGGCCGCGGCGTACCGCATCTGAGTGTCGGTGTCGTCGCGTTCGATGATGGATGCCTCGGCGGCATCCAGTTCCTCCGCCGCCTGGCGCACGCGCGTCGGCGCGACCGCGACGAGCAGGTCGTGCACGGTCTGGCCCGGACGCGCGTGGCCGACGAACTGGTCCATGACGCCGAGTCCGCCGCCGATCGAGATGACACCGGCATCCGGGACGACGTCGCCGCGGACCATGCGCAGCAGCGTGGTCTTGCCCGCGCCGTTCGCGCCGATGAGCGCCGTGGTCGAGCCCTCGCCGACACGGAACGACACGTCGTCGAGCAGAGGCCGTCCGTCCGGCAGGGCGAACGCGACGGATGCCACATCGATGTACCCCACGGCGGTGTCCCTCCGCCCCGGCCCGTCGCACGGAGCCGATCAGACTATCAGGCCCGGACGCGCCTCGGATCGTCAGCGCTTGTAGTTGGGCGCCTCGACGATGATCTGCACGTCGTGCGGGTGGGACTCCTTGAGCCCGGCCGGCGTGATGCGCACGAACTTGCCGCGCTGCTTGAGCTCGTCGACGGTGCGGGCGCCGACGTAGAACATCGACTGGCGCAGGCCCCCGACCAGCTGGTACGCGACCGCGGAGACGGGGCCGCGGTAGGCGACCTGGCCCTCGATGCCCTCGGGGATCAGCTTGTCGTCGCTGGGCACATCGGCCTGGAAGTAGCGGTCCTTCGAGTACGAGGTCTTCTTGCCGCGGGTCTGCAGGGCTCCGAGCGAGCCCATGCCGCGGTACATCTTGTACTGCTTGCCGCCCTGGAAGACGATCTCGCCCGGCGACTCGTCGGTGCCGGCGAGCAGTGACCCGAGCATGACGGTGTCGGCCCCTGCGACGAGCGCCTTCGCGATGTCGCCGGAGTACTGCAGGCCGCCGTCGGCGATCACCGGGATGCCGGCCTCGCGTGCGGCGAGGGACGCCTCGTACACGGCGGTCACCTGCGGCACGCCGACGCCGGCGACGATGCGGGTGGTGCAGATGGAGCCCGGGCCGACCCCGACCTTGACGGCATCCACCCCCGCGTCGATGAGGGCCTGCGCGCCCTCGCGGGTGGCGACGTTGCCGCCGATGACGTCGATGTGCGCGAACGAGGGGTCGGCCTTGAGTCGCTTCACGATGTCGATGACGCCGGCGGACTGGCCGTTGGCGGTGTCGACGACGAGCACGTCCACGCCGGCATCCCGCAGCGCCTCGGCGCGCAGCCACGCGTCCCCGAAGAAGCCGATCGCGGCGCCCACGCGCAGGCGGCCGTGGTCGTCTTTGGTGGCGAGGGGGTACTTTTCGCTCTTGTCGAAGTCCTTGATGGTGATGAGCCCGGCCAGGCGCCCCTCGTCGTCGAGCAGCGGCAGCTTCTCGACGCGGTGCTTGGCGAAGAGCGCGATGACGTCTTCGGCGGCGATGCCCACCGTGCCGGTGACGATGTTCTCGCTGGTCATGACGTCGCGCACGAGCGTGGTCTGGCGGGCGGTGCCGGAGACGAACCGCATGTCGCGGTTCGTGATGATGCCGACCAGGCGCCCCTCGTCATCGACCACCGGCAGCCCGGAGATGCGGTACTGGCCGCACAGCGCATCGACCTCGTCGATGGTGGCGTCGGCAGTCGTCGTGATCGGGTCGGTGATCATGCCCGACTCGCTGCGCTTGACGCGGTCGACCATCGACGCCTGGTCTTCGATCGACATGTTGCGGTGCAGGATGCCGATGCCGCCCTCACGCGCGATGGCCACGGCCATGCGGGTCTCGGTCACGGTGTCCATCGCGCTGGAGAGCAGGGGCGTCGCCACCGTGATGCGCCGGGTCAGGCGCGACGACGTGTCGGCCTCACTCGGGATGACGTCGGTGTGGCCGGGAAGCAGCAGCACGTCGTCGTAGGTGAGACCGGTGAATGCGAACGGATCGGGCTGGTTCATGCATGTCTCCAGAAGTGCTCGTGGCACCGCACAAAGGGGGATGGGCCGGGAGAGTCCGGACCCAATGAGTCTAATTGCGGGCGGCCGCCGTTGATTCCCCGCGACGGGATGCCCGCAGGGAATCGACCGTGAGCACGAGCAATGCGACCCATACCAGGCCGAAGCCGATCCAGCGCGCGAACGGCATCGGCTCGTGCAGCACGGCGATGCCAACGAGGAACTGCAGGATGGGGGTCAGGAACTGCAGCAGCCCCACGACCGTCAGCGGGATGCGGCGCGCTCCGGCGGCGAACATCAGCAGGGGCACCGCGGTCACGACACCCGCCAACAGCACCAGCACGGTGTGCACCGGCCCGGTGGCGCCGATGGTCAGCCCGCTCGTGAGGCCGACGACGACGAGTTCGACGGCGGCGACCGGCAGCAGCCAGAGCGACTCGAGCGTGAGGCCGCTGACGGCGTCGACATCCGTGCCGATGCGCTTCTTGACCAGACCGTACAGCCCGAAGGATGCCGCCAGCAGCAGGGCGATCCACGGCACGCTGCCGTACGCGATGACGATCACGACGACGGCGATGCCGGCGATGCCGATCGCGACCCACTGGGTGGTGCTGATCCGCTCCCGCAGCACCAGCACACCGAGCAGCACCGTGACGATCGGGTTGATGAAGTAGCCGAGGCTCGCCTCGATGACGTGCCCGGTGAGCGTTCCGACGAGGTACGTCTGCCAGTTGACGTAGATCAGCACGCCGGCCACCGCCGTCCACGCCATCAGCCGGGGCTGCTTCACGATCGCCCACAGCCGCGGCCACGTGCGCATCACCGTGAGCAGCACGAGGCAGAAGACGAACGAGAGCAGGATGCGCCAGGCCACCACCTCCCACGGGCCGGTGGGTGCGAGCGCGAGGAAGTAGATCGGGAACAGGCCCCAGAGCAGATAGGCGCCCAGGGTGGCGAGGATCCCGAGCGTGCGGTCGCGGTCGCCGCGCACGGTGGGCACGGAGCCGGTGCCGAGCACCTCGGTGCCGTCCGGCACGGCCGCGGGCCTGGGGTCGGTGCCGGATGCTTCCACCGACCCAGCCTACGCCGCGTGTCCGACGCGGTTCAGCGGACCGCGGGCAGGCGCGGGACGCTGTCGAGCAGGCGCCGGGTGTACGGGTCCCGCGGCCCGGTGAGCACCGGGCGGGTCTCCCCCTGCTCGACCACGCGCCCGTTCTCGAGCACGAGCACGTCGGCGCACAGCCGCGCCACGATGCTGAGGTCGTGCGAGACCAGCACGAGCGTGACCGGCGGCCGGTCGGCCGCGCCCGCGGCGAGCTCGGCGAGCAGGTCGATGACCCGCAGCCGCGTCGACATGTCCAGGGCGCTCACCGGTTCGTCGGCCAGCAGCACCCGCGGGGTGGTCACGACCGCGCGGGCGATCGCGATGCGCTGCCGCTGTCCGCCGGAGAACTGGTGCGGGTAGCGTGAGGCGGCATCCTCCGGCAGTCCCACGGACGCCAGCGCCTGCGCCACGCGCCTCCGGGCATCCGCCCCGGTCGCGAGGCGGAGCGAGCGCAGCGGCTCGGCGACGATCGCGGCGACGGACTGGCGCGGGTCCAGCGACGAGTACGGGTCCTGGAACACCGGCTGCACGAACCGCCGGTGGGCGCGCAGTCGCTCGCGGCTCGCGGTGAGCGGGGTGCCGTCGGCGACGAGCGTGCCGGCGGTGGGATGCTCCAGGCCGAGCAGCAGCCGCAGCAGCGTGCTCTTGCCGGCGCCGGACTCGCCCACGATGCCGAGGCCCCGGCCCGCGTGCAGCGTGAACGAGACGTCGGTGAGGGCGCGCGCGCCGCGCCGGTACGCGAAGTCGAGTCCGTCGGCCCGGATGAGCTCGGTCATCGTCCGCCTCCTGCCGGGCCGAAGTCGAGGGCGCCGTCGAGCTCGCGGGCCGCGCCCACCAGGCTCTGCGTGTACGGGTGGGAGGGGTGCGCGATGAGCTCCCGGATGTCGCCGGCCTCGACCTGCCGGCCGCCGCGCAGCACGATCGCGTGGGACGTCATCCGCGCGACGACCGCGAGGTCGTGGCCGACGAACAGCAGCGCCATGCCGCGGTGGGCGACGAGCGTGTCGAGCAGGTCGAGCACCTGCGCCTGCACCGTCACGTCGAGCGCGGTGGTGGGCTCGTCGGCGATGAGCAGTCGCGGGCGGGCGGCGATCGCCATCGCGATCGCGACGCGCTGTCGCTGACCGCCGGACACCTCGTGCGGGTACGAGCGGGCGACCCGCTCCGGGTCGCGCACGGCGACCTCGTCGAGGGCGTCCAGCACGGCCCGGCGGACGGATGCCGCATCGGCGCGGGCGCCCGACGCTTTCGCCGCGCGACGCAGCGGCTCGGCGAGCTGGCGGCCGAGCCGCGCGAGCGGATCGAGGGCGGTCAGCGGCTCCTGGAAGACGATGCCCACCTGACTGCCGCGCAGGCTCGTGAGCGCTCGCTCGGGCGCCCCGATCACCTCCGTGCCGCCGACGCGTACGCTGCCCGAGGCGACCAGGCCCTCGGCGAGCAGCCCCATGACGGCGAGGCTCGTGAGCGACTTGCCGCTGCCCGATTCGCCGATGAGCGCGAGCCGCCCGCCGGCGGGCACCTCGAACGACAGGTCGTCGACGAGCGCGCGGCCGCCGCCGGAGCGGATGCCGAGGCCGTCGACCCGCAGGAACGGATCCGCGGTCATCGGGTCTTCCTCGTCGGGTCGAAGACGTCGCGCAGGCCGTCGGCGACGAGGTTCACCCCGACGACGAGCACCACCAGCGCGATGCCGGGGGCGATCGCCCCGACCGGGGCCGTGTAGACGGTGGTCTGCGCGGCCTGCAGCATCCCGCCCCACGACGCGTTCGGCGGTGGGGCGCCGAGGCCGAGGTACGACAGGCTCGCCTCGGCGAGCACGGCGAGTCCGAACTGCAGGGCGAGGTTCACGGCGAGGGTCGGCCAGATGTTGGGCAGCACGTGCCGGAACACGACGCCGGCCCAGCCCGTGCCGGAGGTGCGCGCCGCGACGATGTACTGCTCGGCGAGCACGCGCTTGGCGAGGATGCGCGTGAGGCGCGCGATGATCGCGGACATCGCCAGCCCGATCGCGAGGATCGCCGAGCCGAGGGTCGCCCCGCGCGCGGCGACGACGAGCATCGCCAGCAGAAGCGTCGGGAAGGCGATCAGGATGTCGAGCACCGCGGCGAGCGCATCGTCGAGCCAGCGCTGCGCGAGCGCGGCGGCGAGGCCCAGGCTGACGCCGAGGATGCCGCCGATCGCGACCGAGCCGGCCCCGGCGGCCAGCGCGATGCGCGCGCCCACCATGAGCTGGGCCGCCAGGTCGCGGCCCAGCGTGTCGGTGCCGAGCCAGTGGGATGCCGACGGCGGGGCCAGGCGCCCGCCGCCGATCTGATCGGGCGGATACGGCAGGAAGACGAACGACACGACGGCCACGGCCAGCACGACGCCCAGCAGCACGCAACCCACGACGAGCGTGGCGTGGCCGCCGCGGCGGCGCGAGATGGGCGCGATCGCGCCGTCGGCCGCGGCATCCGGCATCCGCTCGGTCGTCGTCATCGGGCGCCTCCCCGCAGGCGCGGGTCGAGCAGACGCTGCGCGAGGTCGGCGAGGAAGCCGACCACCAGCACGATGAGGGTCGTCACGACGAGCACGCCCTGGATCGTCGGGTAGTCGTGCTGGGCGATGCCGGTGATGAGCATGCTGCCCATGCCGGGCAGGGCGAACACGGACTCGACGACCACCGCGCCGAGGAAGGTCGTGGCGAGCTCGATGCCGAGCACCGAGACGACGGGCACGGCGACGCTGCGCAGTCCGTGCCGCAGCATCGCCGACCCGAAGCTCGCCCCGAGGGCGCGGAAGGTGCGCAGGTAGTCGCTGCCGAGCACGTCGAGGCTGGCGGCGCGCACGTACCGGGAGACGGACGCCGACATCACGATCGCGATGGTGATGATCGGCAGCGCGAGGGAGTACAGCGCGGCGCCGGGTTCGGCCCACGAGTCCTGCGGGAAGCCGCCGGCCGGGAACACGTGCCAGTGCAGGGCGAAGCCCCAGACCAGCAGCATCCCGATCCAGAAGACCGGCACGGCGATGCCGAGCTGCGCGAAGCCCGAGAAGACGATGCCGATCCAGCTGCGGCTGTAGCGCGCCGCCACGAATCCGACGGGCGCGGCGATGAGCACCGCGAGCACGAAGGCGAGCAGGGCCAGCGGCACCGTGACCACCATCGCCTGGGCCAGCTGCGGTCCGACGGCGACGCCGCTGACGAACGACGTGCCGAGGTTCAGGGTGGCCAGCTGCCCGACCCACACGCCGAACTGCTGCAGCAGGGGCAGGTCGGAGCCGATCGCGGCGCGGGCGGCCTCGATCTGCTGCGTGGTCGCCCCCACCGAGACGAGGGCGTTCGCGGGGTCGCCCGGCAGCAGCCGCAGCAGCACGAAGATCACGACGGCTGCGACGGCGAGCGAGACGACCAGCAGCGCGAGCCGCCGGATCAGATACACAGCCATGGGCACCCGCGACGCGCGTCGCTACTTCTTCGCGATGTCGTACACGTAGAACTGCGAGTTGAGCCCGTTGACGGGGTAGCCGGTCAGATTGCTCTTCGCGATCACGATCTGCGGGTACAGGTACAGCCAATCACTCGCCGCCTGCTGCACGATGATCGCGTTGGCGGCCTTGAGCTTCGCGACCTGCTCGGCCGTCGTCGCGGACGCCTCGGCCTCGTTCACGAGCTTCGTGACCGCCGGGTTGTCGTAGCCCCAGTAGAAGTCCGGGTTGCCGTACCAGGTGACGTCGTGGTCGTTGACGTGCTCCTGCATCGTCGCCGCGAAGTCGTGGTTCTGGTAGATCTTCGTGTACCACTGGTCGGGCGTGATGATGTTGATGTTCACCGTGACGCCGATCTTGGCGAGCTGAGCCTTGATGAACTGCGCCGCCGCCGGGTGCGGGTCGTAGTTCGGGGTGTCCAGCGTGAAGGTGAAGCCCTTCGGGTACCCCGCTGCGGCGAGCTCTGCCTTGGCCTCGGCGGGGTCGTAGGGATACAGCGACGAGTAGTCCCTGTACCAGGGGTCGGTGGGCGGCACCATGGAGCCGGTCACCTTGCCGTACGTGCCCCAGATCGACTTCAGCAGGGCCGGACGGTCGATCGCGCGGGTGAGCGCGACGCGCACGGCGGCCTTGTCGAAAGGCGCCACCTTGTCGTTGAAGGCGAGCAGCAGCTTGGTGGTCGAGTTGCCGTCGCTGACCTTGTACGACGTGTTGTTCGCGAACTGGCTGAGCGCGTCGGGGCTCTGCTCGCTCGTGACGATGTCGAGCTGGCCGGACAGCAGCGCGTTGTTCTCGGCCGCGGCGTCCTTGTAGTAGTGGAAGACGACGTCGCCGGTGGCCGGGGCCTTACCCCAGTAGCCCTTGAACGCCGTCAACTCGATCGCGCTGCCGCGCTTCCAGCTCTTCACCGTGTAGGGGCCGGTGCCGTCCTCCGTGGTCTTCGGGGAGCGGGCGGCGTGGTTGAAGATCCACACGTAGCTGAGGTTGTAGACGAACGAGATCGACCGCTGCGCGAGCGTGACGACGACGGTGTCCGCGTCGGGGGTGGCGATGCTCTTGACGACCTGCAGATTGCTCTTGCGCGCGGACTGCGAGGCCGGGCCGAGCACCTTCTCGATGCTGTCCTTCACGTCCTGGCTCGTCAGGGTCGCGCCGGAGTGGAACTTCACGCCCTTGCGCAGCGTGAACGTGTAGGTCAGACCGTCGGCGGACACCTTCTCGGCGGTCGCGAGCAGCGGGGTGACCTTGCCGTCGTCGCCCAGCTTGTACAGGCCCTCGTACACGTTCCCGTTGAGCACCTCGGTGACGCCCTGGCCGCCGCCGCCGGTGTTGTCGAGGTTCTGCGGCTCGTAGACCGATCCGATGTTGAGGGTCGCCTTCGCGCCACTGTTCGAGCCGGTGCCGGACGACGAGCATCCGGCCAGAAGGACGCCGGCCGCCACGACGGCGACGGCGACCTTCAGGGAGTTCCTGATCTGCATGGGGATTCCTCGGTGCTGTGTAGGGAGCGCTGCGTGGGGGTGCTGTGTGGGGGTGCCGGCCGGCTCAGTGGTCGAAGCCGGCCGCGAAACGCGGCCGCTTCTCTCCGGCGGTCACGGGCACGGTGAAGCGGTTGGAGGCCGGCGGCAGCGGGCAGTTGTAGTGGCTGCTGAAGCCGCACGGCGGCACGAAGGCGCGGTTGAAGTCGAGGACGACCTCGCCCTCGTGGCCGAACGCGTCGCTGCCTCGTTCCACGAACAGGAAGCGACCGGACTCGTAGGTCGTGTCGGCGTTGGTCGGGTCGCCGAAGACGAGCAGCAGGATGCCGCCGTCGTCGAACGCGCTGAGGCGGTACTCGGTGCCGGCGACCTGCGCGGTGATCACGCCGGGCACGGCGAGGTCGCGGGTGCGGCCGTTGTCGCGCAGGTGCTCGAAGGCGATCGTGTGGCCGTCGGCGAGCGGGGCGTAGGTGCCGGTGATGACCCAGGCCGGGTCGTAGTCGTACACGTCGACGCCCTCGAAGGCGGCGATCGCGTCGGAGGCGGCATCCCACCGGCGCAGGCCCTGCTGCGGCAGGCCGGTGTCGAGGTCGGTGCGCGACAGCGCGGTCGCCTTCACGGTTCCACCGGCGGCTGCTTCGAGGTCGCCGGGCGGCAGCTCGGCGCCGGGGGCGTACCAGCGCGTCTCGATGAGCGACAGGTTGCCCTGCGGCGCGACGAGCGCGCGCAGGCGCTCGCGATGCCACTCCTCGTGCGCGGTCACGGCGTCCTCGGATCCAACGGCAGATCTGCTCACCTGTCGATGTCATCACACTTCGGGCCGGAGCGGCGAACGGATGACATTCTGTTTCGGGACAAAAGCAGAAGGGGCCGGATGCCGAAGCATCCGACCCCGTGGGAACCGCGGTTCCCGAACCTGTCGAAAGGTCAGCGGACGACGACCGCCAGGACGTCGCGCGCCGACAGCACCAGGAACTCGTCGGCACCGAACTTGACCTCGGTCCCGCCGTACTTGCTGTACAGCACGCGGTCGCCCACGGCGACGTCGAGCGGGACGCGGTTGCCGTTGTCGTCGATGCGGCCGGGGCCCACGGCCACGACCTCGCCCTCCTGGGGCTTCTCCTTGGCGGTGTCGGGGATGACCAGGCCACTCGCGGTGGTCTGCTCGGCCTCGACCTGCTTGATGACGATGCGGTCCTCGAGCGGCTTGATGGAAACCGACACGGTCTACCTCTTTCGTTGGTGAGATTGAAGACTCGTTAGCACTCTGCATAGGCGAGTGCTGATCCCAGTGTAGGCAACCGGCTGGCACTCATGCAACGCGAGTGCCAACGGGTGTCATACGCCGGGCGATGCCTAGGCTGGACGGATGGATGCCGCAGAGCTCGACGCCCTCCTCACGCCCGAGGCGCTGCGCCTGCTCGACGGGCTGCCGCCGCTGCGGTCGACGGGGGACGTCGCGCGCGCCGTGTCGCAGCTGCGGGCCGCCGGGCACTCCCCCGACCTGGTGTCCGCGGTCGTCGGCCAGGCGCGGTTGCGGG
>DATMTQ010000140.1:0-2439 GCA_035564095.1 Microbacterium sp.
GTGACCCGGTCGAGCTGCTCCTTCGCGGCGGCGACGAGGGCCGGATGCCGGTGCCCGAAGTTCAGCGCCGAGTAGGCGGACAGCAGGTCGAGGTAGCGCTTGCCCTCGACGTCGGTCACCCACACGCCCTCGGCCTGGTGCACGACGATCGGCAGCGGGTGGTAGTTGTGGGCGAGGTGCTCGTCCTCGCTGCCGATGATGCGCACCGCGGCGGTGTCGAGGCGGCGGGCGCTCATCGCGCACCCGCCTCGACCGCGGATGCCGCAGCGCCGGATGCCTCGGTGCCGGATGCCGCGGCCTCCGAGTCCTCCCCTGCGGTCCCTGAGCCTGTCGAAGGGCCGCGCAGCTCGAGCGTGCAGCACTTGATGCCGCCGCCGCCGAGCAGCAGCTCGGACAGGTCGACGAGCACCGGGTTGTACCCGCGGTCGCGCAGCTGCTTCTCGAAGCCCTTCGCACGCGGGGAGATGATGACGTTCAGGCCGTCGCTGGCGGAGTTCAGGCCGAACACGGCGCCGTCCTCGTCCGCGACCTCGATGGCATCCGGATAGCGCTCGCGCAGCACGGCGAGGCTCGGCGCGTCGAACGCCGACGGCAGGTAGGCGATGTTCGCCTTCTCGACTCCCCCCGGACCCTGCACCGGGTCGAGCACCGAGATCGCGGTGTCGAGGTGGTAGAAGCGCGGGTTGACGAGCTTGAGGGAGACGACCTCGCGGTCGAAGACCCGGGCCAGTTCGGCGTGGCTGTCGATCGACGAGCGGAACCCGTGGCCGGCCAGGATCGTGTCGCCGACGAGCAGGATGTCGCCTTCGCCCTCCTGCGCGGCGACGGGCTCGACGACCTCGAACCCGTGGTCGGCGAACCAGTCCATGAACGGCTGCTCCTCGCCGCGGCGCTCGTCGACACTGAAGCGCACGCCGAGCGCCGTGCCGTCGATGATGAATCCGCCGTTGGCCGTGTAGACCATGTCGGGCAGGCCCTCGATCGGGTCGATCAGCTCGATCTCGTGCCCGAGCCGGAGGTAGGTGTCGTGCAGCTCCTGCCATTGCCGCACGGCTTTGGACGTGTCGGTCGGGTCCGCCTTGTGCATCCACGGGTTGATCTCGTACGAGACGGTGAAGAACTCCGGCCGGCACATGAGGTACCGCCGGTGCTGCTGGATGCGCGTGGTCATGGACTCTCCTCGAAGGACACGGCGGACGCTGTCCACAGGCCCGGCGGAGCAGAACGCCAACGATCCGGGCACGCCGTCTTCCATTCTGTCACCCCTCCCCGCTCGTTGAGCGAGGCGCGCCCCCCGGTCGTTGAGCGAGGCCGCGCGACCACCCGCCTGCGTGCGGGGTCTTGCCCTTCGACGAGCTCAGGCCGCGCGGCGTCCCGGTCCTTCGTCCCCGCCTGATCAGGGCGGGTCAGCCGGGCAGGCCGGCGCGCAGCTCGGCGAAGACCTCCGCGGCATCGGTGCGGGTCGACAGACCCGCGGCTTGGCCCGCCCACAGCGACTGGTATTCGCCGAGGCCGCGGCGCCCGGCCTCGGCGCGGAACTGCCCCGTCAGCCAGTTCTGCGCGGGGAACGGCGCGATCGCGCCGGCATCCTCGAGCGTGCGCATCGCGTGGTTCGGGATGCCGCGGCTCAGCCGTCCGCTCATCGCGCGCGTGAGCTGCGTGGTCGTGTCGAGCGCTTCGGCGATGGCCTGCCGGTGCGCGTCGGATGCCGCGGACTGGCGCGTGCGCAGGAACGCCGTGCCCACCTGCACGCCGGATGCCCCCAGCGCGAACGCCGCCGCGACACCCCGGCGGTCCGCGATGCCGCCCGCGGCGATCACCGGCACCGATACGGCATCCACCACCTGCGGGATCAGCGCGAAACCGCCGACCAGCGACTGCTCGGGCGGGGCGAGGAACGACACCCGGTGCCCGGCCGCTTCGGCCCCGCTCGCGACGATCGCGTCGACGCCGGCGGCATCCAGCACCGTCGCCTCGGTCACCGTCGTCGCGGTGCCGATGACCCGGATGCCGCGGTCGTGCGCGGCTGCGATCAGGTCGGCCGAGGGGACCCCGTACACGAGCGAGAGCGCGGCGGGCGTGGCATCCAGCACCGCCTGCAGCTGCTCATCAGCGTCGGGCAGGAACCGCGCCGGCGGGTCGGGCACGACGATGCCGAGCTCGTCGAACAGCGGCTCAGCCGCCGCGGAGGCCGCGGTCAGGTCGACCTCATCGGGGGTGACCTCGTCGCCGGTCGGCAGCCACAGGTTGACCGCGAACGGGCGGTCGGTGGCCGCGCGCAGCTGCGCGATGGTGTCGCGGATGCGGTCGGGCGCGTAGCCGTACAGCCCGTACGACCCGAGCCCGCCGGCGTCGCTGACCGCCGCGACCAGCTCGATGGACGACAGCCCGCCGAACGGGCCGAGGACGACGGGATGCTCGATGCCGAGCACATCACGC
>DATMTQ010000141.1:0-4621 GCA_035564095.1 Microbacterium sp.
CCGCAGGGGTAAGGCTGAACACGCGGGACGTCGAGGTCGTCGAGACCGAGCAACGCACGCAGGCAGCGGTCGCGCTGCTGGTCGACACGTCGTTCTCGATGGCGCTGGATGACCGGTGGGTGCCCATGAAGCGCACTGCGCTCGCCCTGCACCACCTCATCTCGAGCCGCTTCCGGGGCGACAGCCTGCAGCTGATCGCGTTCGCCCGCTACGCCGAGGTGATGGACATCGAGCAGCTGACCGCGAAGGATGCCGTCTGGGACAAGGGCACGAACCTCCACCACGCCCTGCTGCTGGCCGGCCGCTACTTCCGCCGGCATCCGGCCGCGCAGCCCGTGCTGCTCATCGTCACCGACGGCGAGCCGACCGCGCACCTCGACGCGGACGGCGACGTGTTCTTCGCCTACCCGCCCGATCCGCGCACCGTCGCGGTCACCGTGCGCGAGCTCGACACCGTGCAGCGGCTGGGCGCCCAGACGACCTTCTTCCGCCTCGGCGACGACCCCGGTCTCGCGCGATTCGTCGACGCGCTCGCCCACCGCGCCGGCGGCCACGTGGTCGCCCCGGAACTCGCCGACCTCGGTCGCGCCGTCGTGGACAGCTACCTCACCTCGCGCGACACGTGGCACGGGCCGCCCGAGGACTTCGGCGAACTGCTGCGCGGCAGATCCTGGTGGTGGTAGTTCCAGGGTCGATCACACCGCGCGGATCATCTTGAGCTCGCGACCGGCTGAGAGGACCACCGACTCCCCGGTCAGGGCGAAGCCCGCCTTCTCGTACGCCCGCCGCGCGCGGGCGTTCGCCTCGTGTACGAACAGCTGGACCTCGGCGAGGCTCTGGGTCTCGGTCCACGCGGCCGCGGCGTCGAGCAGCGCCTGCACGGCGCCCCGTCCGCGCGCGTACGGCGAGACGTACACGCCGACGATCTCCGCCTCGCGCGCCGTCACGATGTGGCCGGAGAGGCCCCGGTCGCCGACGCGCCGGATGATCACGGTCAACCCGCCGACCCACTCGTCGTCGCCGCCGACGGCGACGAGCGAGCGCTGGCGCGGGCGACCGCCGGCCTGCTCCGATCCGGCGAGCGCCCGCTGCTGCCACAGCTCGTCGGGCTGGGCCGCGGCATCCGCATACCGCGTCAGGAATGCGACGCCGGCGTCCGGGTCGCGCAGGGCCTCGAGGCGGAAGTCGCGCAGGCGCCTCCACTCCTCGGGCCGCAGCGCGCGCACGGTGATCTCGGACATTCCGTTACCCTGACCGGGGCGGAGAGGGCTTGAGCGCCTGCGTGACCCGGTCGGCGTCTTCGGCGGGCACGGCCCATTCGAAGGATGCCCCCTCGACGTCGACATCGAAGATGACCGGGTCCGGCAGGGGGATCGCGATCGCATCTCGGAAGCGAAGCGATCCGGACCTGCGGAATCCCCGGATCACGGTGAGGCGCCTTCCTTCGAACGCCATCCGTCCGGCCGACAGTCTGACCTCGGAACGGCGCCATCGCGTCGTCAGTCCGGGCGCCTCGCCGAGCCGCACGCGGACCACGGAGGACACCCGGCCTTCGTCGCGTGCGATCCGTGCGTTCCGTTTCCACATCGAGCTGAGGACGGAGTTCTCGATCGAGCCGCCGATGATCGCGGCGATGATGTCACCGATCACCGCGCCAGCGTCTCCCGCAGGAAGGCGTGGATCGTGGCGTGCAGCGCCGCGGTCGCCGCGTTGTCGATCGTCCCGGCGTGGCCGCCGTCGGCGGGCTCGAGGTAGTGCACCTCGGCATCGGTCTCGTCTTCGAGACGGGCGACCATCTTGCGGGCCTGCACCGGTCCGACGCGGTCGTCGCTCGTGGCGGCGTAGAAGAGGGAGGGCGGGTAGGCGGCATCCGGATCGACCAGGTGATACGGCGAGAACGCGCGCACGAACTCCCAGTCGGCAGGCACGTCCGGGTCGCCGTACTCCGCGATCCAGCTGGCTCCGGCGGAGAGCCGGGTGTAGCGCCGCATGTCGAGCAGCGGCACTCCGCACACGATCGCGCCGAAATCGGCGGGGTACTGAGTGAGCATGTTGCCGACGAGCAGGCCCCCGTTCGACCGGCCGTGGCATCCGATGCGGTCCGCGGTCGAGACGCCGCGCGCGACGAGGTCCCGGGCGACGGCGACGAAGTCCTCGTACGCGCGGTGGCGGTTCTCGCGGAGGGCCGCCAGGTGCCAGGCCGGGCCGAACTCGCCGCCGCCGCGGATGTTCGCGACGACGAACACCCCGTCCTCTTCGAGCCAGGCGGGCCCGACGAGCGCGGGATACTCCGGCGTCAGAGCGTGCTCGAACCCGCCGTAGCCGCTCATCAGCACCGGCAGCGCCCCCGTGCGCACCCGCGGGCCGACCTCGAAGTACGGCACGCGGGTGCCGTCGGCCGAGACGGCCCAGTGCTGGGATGCCGCGAGTCCGGTCGCGTCGAACGTCGCGGGGGCGGATGCCACCACCCGGGCTGCACCTGCGCTGAGCTTCGTCGAAGCGTCGGTGACGATCAGCGTCGCCGGTGTCAGGAACCCGCGGGCCACCACCCACAGCTCGTCGTCCTCATCGGCGTCCCGGGCGGCGACGTCGATCGAGTACACGTCGGAGTCCGGCACGTCGAGCTCGAGCGGCGTCGCCGCCCAGCCGTCCGCCGGATCGAGCGCGACGAGCCGCGACTGCACCTCGTCGAGCACGGTGAGCACGAGCCGGTTCCGAGTCCACGTCCAGGTGCTGAGCACCCGGGTCGCGGTCGGCTCGAACACGGGCGTCAGGGGACGTCCGGCGTGCACATCGGCGAGCGACCCGACCAGCAGCGTGCCGCCCGCGACCTGTGCGCCGCCGATCACCGCGTCGGTCGTGGCGCGCACCGCGATGAGATCGCCGTGCGTCGACACGTGGGCGTCCTGCGGCAGGTCGAGCATCCGGGGAACGGCCGCCGGATCGCAGGCGTCCCACACGTGGTTCTCGAAGTGGAAGAAGTCGTGCGCCACCTCGACCGCCGCCACGGCGCCGCCGCCGGTGTGATCCACCCCGACGAAGACGCCCACATCGGATGCCACGCCCTCGACGAGCACCGGGGCATCCCGCAGCGCAGTGCCGCGGCGCCAGATCCGCGCCGAGATCGGGTACCCGGATTCGGTCGTGCCGCCGCCGTCGAGGGCGGATGCCACCAGCAGCGTGTCCCGGTCGATCCACGCTGTCCGGGACTTGTGCACGTCGAGGACGAACGGGGTGTCTGTGACGAACGCGGCGGCATCCAGATCGAACTCGCGGACGACGTGCGCGTCGCCCCCGTCCGGGCTGAGGTTCACGAGCGCACGTCCCGATCCGGTCGGTCCGTGCACCGCCCCGGCGAAGCTCCACTCCACGCCCTCCGCGGCGCCGAGCGCGTCGACGTCCAGCAGCACCTGCCAGTCGGGTGCTCCGGCGCGCATGGCCTCCCGGGGAGTGCGGCGCCAAAGGCCGCGCGGGTGGTCGGCGTCCCGCCAGAAGTTGTACATCCAGTCCGCGCGGCGGGACGGCACCACGAGTCGGCGCGGATCGTCCAGGATGCCGCGCAGCCGCGTCCCGAGGTCGCTGCGCCACGTCGACGCGAATCGGGCCTCCGTCGCGGCCGTATGCTCGCCCGCCCAGGCGAGGGCCCGCGGACCGTGGATGTCCTCGAGCCACAGATAGGGGTCTGCGGGTTCGTCGGTGAGCGCGGACGGCGGGGCTGCGGCGGGCTGGGTCACGCCCGCCAGCCTACGAGCAGCATGGCGGCCGAGGCGATGCCCCAGACCGCATACGTCGCCAGGAGCAGCATCAGCAGCCACTCCCGCACGGATCCGGCGTGGCCGAGCACGGGCACGGCGAGATACCCGTTGCGCTTCCACATCGCACGCAGCACGGGCATCTCCGCGAGCAGAGCCGGCGGCCGCGGGTTCAGCGGCCACAGCAGCGGCACGCCCTCCACGGTGAGCGCGTCGCCGACGAGGTGCACCGCGAAGCCGAGCCCGGTGCACAGCGGCAGCCAGCCGAACTGCTCCGGCGCCCAGAGCAGGATGCCGCCCGCCACCACGGCGCCGACGAGCCACGCCGGCAGCCACGACCGGAAGAGGGTGAGCACCTTGAGCGCGAACGCCGTGCACGCCATCACCGCGAGCGCCGAACCGACCTGCAGGCTGTGATCCCACCCGGCCGGCGTCCAGCGCAGCATCCCGAGCCCGAACGTGGCGGCGAGGGTCCCGGCGACCGCGAGGAGGGAGTGCATGCCGTGACGGTGTCCGCCCGAGACCGTCTCGACGGTGTCCGCGACCGCCTGGCCCAGCACCGGCACCGAATGCGCGATGGTCGCGCTGTGGTGGTCGGCATCCGGCAGCAGCGCCGCGCCCGCGCACACGCCGGCGCCGAGTAGAACCGCGCCGGGAGTCAGCGGATGCAGCCCGAGCGCGGGGAGCGTGGTGGCGGTCACGGCGATCCACGCGGCGGCGCCACTGACCGCATGGGAGGTGCCCATCATGAGCCGGGACCCTTCGTCGAGTGGTTCTCGCACTCGGATCAGCTCGAGCACACAGGGGGACGCTCCAGCATGCCCGGCGGTGACCCGTCAGGCCAAAACGAGCGCGGATTCTGTCAAGCT
>DATMTQ010000142.1:0-4755 GCA_035564095.1 Microbacterium sp.
CTGGATGACTCAGGCGTGCGGGCGATCGCGCTGCTCGCGGTGGGGCGCCGGACCGCGGCCGGGCCGGCGTGGGTGCAGTACTGGCACGACCAGCTCGCCGGCGCGACCTGGCCCGCCGCGCTCCGCATCGTCGCGATCGACGGGCGGACCGGGATGCGGCACGTGTTCGATCGGGATGCCGGCGTGCCGCTCGCGCGCGCGGTGGCGGCGAGCACCGCGATCCCCGCGCTCGTCGGGGCCGTGCCGATCGGCGACTCCGCCTACTTCGACGCCGGAGTGGCCGACACGACGAGTGCCGATCTCGCCGCCGGGCACGAGCGGGTGGTGGTGCTCGTGCCCAATCCGCGCCCGCCGCTCGAGGACCACCTGCGGATGCTGCGGGCGACCGGTGCCGAGGTCGTCACGGTGCTGCCCGGCGACCTGAGCGTCCTGGGCGCCGGACAGCGGCGCCTGGATGCCGCCGGCCAGCCCGCCTGCTTCGAGCTCGGCCGCCAGGACGGGCGGGCGATTCCGGCGTAGCGGCCGCTACCAGCCGAGCTGCGCGGCCAGAGCGTCGATCACCGGCCCGCGCGCCAGCTCGATGTGCGCATGCGTCTGCGCGCCGGCGAGCTCCGCGTTTCCGTCGGCGATGGCGTGGAACATCTGCCGGTGCTCCTCGGCGTGCTCGGTCTCGCGCGTGGTCCGGGTGAGACGGAAGACCCACTCCATGCGCCCGAGCATCGGGCCGAGCGCCCGCATCAGGATCGAATTGCCGGAGAGCCGCACGACCTCCGCGTGGAACTCGAGGGTGCCCGCGCCCGGGAGGTCGTGGGCGCCGGGCTCGACGCTGCGCTGCAGGGCGTCGGCGAGCCTCTCGATGGACGCCAGCCCGGATGCCACGCGCACCGCCGCACGCCGCGCCGCGAACGGCTCCACGCACAGCCGCGCGTCGAACAGCTCGTCGATGTCGGCACGCGAGACGTCGGCGACCCGGGCCCCGCGGTTGGGCAGGGCGACCACGAATCCCTCCGCTTCCAGCCGCTGCAGCGCCTGGCGCACGGGGATCCGGGACACGTCGTGCAGTTCGGAGAGATCCCGTTCCTTGAGCCGGCTGCCCGGCTGGAAGCGGCCGTCCACGATGCCCTGCCAGATCTCGTGGTACACGCCGTCCGCGCGCCCGGTTCCGCCCGGAGCCTCGAATGCCTGGGTGTCCATGGGTCTCCCGTCTGCGGGCTGCCGGGTCGGCACGCTTCCCCCCAAAGGTAACCGCGTTTCGCCCCGATCTCGCCGCCGTCACGGTGTGCGCGGGGGCGGGGCCGGGCGGCTGACCATCGGCTGAGCATCCGGGTGGCGACGGCTTCGCCACGACCGCCCGGGCGTACCGTAGATCAAGCGATCGGCGACTGCCTTTGGCTTTCGACCGAGCCGCCCCGCGTGGCCGCACACGAGACAGGTGCCGATCATCTCCACCACCATCGCCGCCCGACCCGCTCAGCTGGGCCCGGTGCGGCAGACCTACGCACGAGCCGAGGACTTCCCGCCGATCGCGCGCGCCTACACGCACGTCGCGGAGGTGATCCGCGAGACCGGGCTGCTCCGTCGCGCCCGCTGGTTCTACTCGCTCGTCGCGATCGGTCTCGCCGTCGGCTTCGGCGGCGCGGTCACGGGGTTCGTCCTGCTCGGCCACAGCTGGTTCCAGCTGCTGATCGCGGGCGCCCTCGGGATCCTCTTCACCCAGGTCGCCTTCCTCGCACACGAGGCCGGCCACCGGCAGATCCTCAGCACGGGCCCGGCCAACGACAGGCTCGCGCGGGTGCTCGCCGGGATCGTCGGGATGAGCTATGCCTGGTGGAACGCCAAGCACAGCCGCCACCACGCCAACCCCAACCGGGTCGGCAAAGATCCCGACATCGAGATCGACACGATTTCGTTCGTCGAGGAGGATGCCGCGCAGGCGCGCGGCCTGCGCAGGCTCATCACCCGCAGGCAGGGCTGGCTGTTCTTCCCCCTGCTCACGCTCGAGGGGCTCAACCTGCACCGCCTCAGCATCACGCACCTCGTCGGCCGCGGACCGGTCAAGAACCGCTGGTCGGAGCTGGGCCTGATCGCCGTGCGGTTCGCGATCGTGCTGGTGCCGGTGTTCCTGCTGCTGCCGCTCGGCATGGCCTTCGCCTTCCTCGGCGTGCAGCTCGCGGTGTTCGGCGTCTACATGGGTGCGTCGTTCGCCCCCAACCACAAGGGGATGCCGGTGATCGCCCCGGACGCGAAGCTCGACTTCTTCTCCAAGCAGGTGCGCACGTCCCGCAACATCCGCGGCGGCTGGTGGGCGACCTGGCTCATGGGCGGGCTGAACTACCAGATCGAGCACCACCTGTTCCCCAGCATGGCCCGGCCGCATCTCGCGAAGACCCGCGAGATCGTCCGCGAGTACTGCGCCGACAGCAGCATCCCCTACACGGAGACCTCGCTCTGGCGGTCCTACGGGATCGTGATCTCCTACCTCAACCGGGTCGGGCTCGCCGCCCGGGACCCGTTCGAGTGCCCGATGGCGGCCCAGTACCGCCGCGTCTGACACGGAGCCGGCCCGCGCGCTCGGCCTCCCCCGAGCTTCCATGAGGAAGCCCTCACAGACCTGTGCGAAACGGCGCCCGGGCGTACGGTGACCATCAGTACGCCCGGGAGGCATGGCACATGAGCGCGACGAGCAGCAGGGGGCCCGGCGGCATCTTCCGCCGCAAGCCCATCGACCAGATCGAAGACGAGCAGAGCACCGGCGGGCTCCGACGGGAGCTCGGCCTCTGGCAGCTGACCGCCATCGGCGTCGGCGGGATCATCGGCGCGGGCATCTTCACCCTCGCCGGCGCGGTCGCGAACGAGACCGCCGGCCCGGCGGTGCTCATCTCGTTCCTCGTGGCGGGGATCGCGAGCGCCGCGGCGGCCCTGTCGTATGCCGAGTTCGCCGGCATGATCCCCAAGGCCGGCTCCGCCTACACGTACGGATACGCCGTGCTGGGCGAGGTCGTCGGATGGTTCATCGGCTGGGACCTGCTGCTCGAATACACCGCCATCGTCGCGGTCGTCGCGATCGGCATCTCGGGGTACATCGGGTTCCTCGTCCAGCAGCTCGGCGTGGATCTGCCGAACTGGATGCTGGGCGCCGTCGGCACGGGCCCCGGCCGGGTGATCGACGTGTTCGCGATGCTGCTGTGCCTGCTGACCGCGTTCGTGCTGACCCGCGGCATCCGCAACGCCGCCCGCTTCGAGTTCGTCACGGTCGGCATCAAGGTGCTCATCGTCGTGCTCATCATCGTGCTGGGTGTTTTCCACATCGACAGCGCGAACTACCACCCGTATTTCCCGTTCGGCTTCAGCGGCGTGATGACCGGCGCCGCGACCGTGTTCTTCGCCGTCTTCGGCTACGACGCGATGAGCACCGCGGCCGAGGAGTCGAAGGATGCCCGCAAGCACATGCCGAAGGCGATCCTGCTCTCGCTCGCGATCGCGATGGTGCTCTACGTGCTCGCAACGCTCGTGCTCACCGGCATGCAGAACTACAAGCACATCGATCCGAAGAGCGGGTTCGCCTCGGCGTTCGCCTCCGTGGGCCTCGACGGCGCCGCGAACATCATCGCCGTGGGCGCGATCATCGGGATCATCACGGTGCTGCTCACGTTCATGCTCGGCGTCACGCGCATCTGGTTCTCGATGAGCCGCGACGGCCTGATGCCCAAGTGGTTCGCGCAGACGAGCCGCAAGCACGGCGTGCCGAGCCGCGTCACGTGGATCGTCGGGATCGCCTCCGCGATCCTCGCCGGCGTCATCCCGATCGCGACCGTCGCCGAGCTCACCAACATCGGCATCCTGCTCGCGTTCGTGGTGGTCTGCTCATCGGTGATCGTGCTGCGGTACCGGCATCCCGAGATTCCGCGCGCGTTCCGGCTTCCGCTCATGCCGGTGGTTCCGGCGATCGGAGTGGTCGCGTCGATCTGGCTCATCTCGTACCTGCACTGGGAGACCTGGGTGCGGTTCGCGGTCTGGTTCGTGCTCGGGCTCATCGTGTATTTCGCGTACTCGAAGCGGCACTCGCTGCTCGCGCCGGACAGCCCGCGACAGCAGCAGGATGCCGAGCGTCCGGTGGAGTGACGCCGGGCGGCGGCGGCACCGGCCTCAGCCGCTCGTGACCGCGAACGCGGCCAGGTCGGGCGCCGGTTCTCCGAGCACGTCGCGCGCCACGGCGTCTCCGAACAGCGGTCCCATCGTGAGGCCGCCCGCGCCGTAGCCCGAGATCATCCAGAGGCCGTCGGCGCCGGGCACCCGGCCGATCAGCGGCACTCCGCGGTCGGCCACCGGACGGATGCCGACGCGGGCCTCGAGCACGGTCGCCGTCGCCAGTCCCGGCGCAAGCTCCAGCGCGTTGCGCAGCACCTCCAGCTGCCCTTCCGCGGTGACCCGCGGGTCGAACCCGCTGCCCGACTCCCGGGTCGCGCCGACGACGATACGGCCACCGTCGAACGGTGTCAGGTAGTGCTCCGCGAAGGGGTGCACGGTCGGCCACGGCGACGTGTCGACGCCGCGCAGACTCAGGTGGACGAGCTGGCCGCGCTGCGCGCTGATCCCGACGTGCACGCCGAGCGGCTCGAGAAGGGCGGTGACGCGCGCGCCCGCGGCGACGACGACGGCATCCGCGTCGAGGTTCCCGGCGGTGGTGCGGATCCGCCAGCCGGTCCGGGCCCGTTCGAGGCCCAGCGCCGAGTCCGGCACGTGCCGGGCGCCGAG
>DATMTQ010000143.1:0-6537 GCA_035564095.1 Microbacterium sp.
CCGACCCGGTGGAGGCGCTGGATGCCGCCCGCCGGGCCATGCGCCACGCCGAGGACGCCCAGGCCCTCGCCGACTACGACCGGCTGGGCCGCCCGGGCTGAGCGCCGGCATCCGGCCGGATCGAGGTCGCGGTGGGGCATCCTCACACCTCCCCTGCGGCAACCCCTGGGTAGCGTGAGTGCGTGACGGATGCCGAGCCTGCGGAGCGCGCCCCGCACGCCCCGGCCGTCGGTCGGATGCTGCGGACGGCCGCGCGCGCACGCGTGACCCTGCTCTCGGTCGGCGTGCTGCTGCTGGTCGGCGTGGCCACCGGGACGCTCTGGCGTCCGTTCTCGAACTCGCCGGCCTGGGACGCCCTGGCCTACGGCCTGCCCGCGTTCGAAGCCGGCCGGTGGTGGACCCCGATCACAGGCACGCTGCTCATCTCGCATCCGGCGCTCTACGGGGTGACGCTCCTGTCGTTCCTCGGCATGGCCTCTCTCGAGGTGCGGCGCGGCTGGCGCGTCGCGATGCTGTACTTCTGGACCGGCCAGCTGTTCGCGGTGTTCGGCGCGGCACTGGTGCTGTGGCTGCTGTCGATGACGCCGTCGGCGTGGGCGGGCCTCTCGGCCGAACACACGGCCGTCGGGCCGGCCGGCGGGACGCTGGCCTGCATCGCCGCGGCCGTGGGCCTGCTGCCGGCGCCGTGGCGCGTGCGCGCATGGCTGGCCCTGCTCGCCGCGTTGATGGTGACCCTGCTCTTCTGGGGGCGCCTCAGCGACGTGCAGAACATCCTCGCCGTGCTGATGGTGCTGTTCACGGACCGCACGCTTCGCATTCAGCACACCACGGTGCGCGAGCAGCGGCTCATCGCGTTCGTGGCGCTGGTCACCCTGGGCGTCGTCGAGCTCGTCGTGCTGCTCGCACCGACCGACGGGCCCTTCGGCGACAGCGATCCGGCCAGCGGCTCGTGGCTCGACATCGCCAGCGACGTCGTGCTCATCCTCATCGTGGCCAACGCGCTGCGGCGCGGCAGGCGCTGGGCGTGGTGGACCACCCTCGTGCTCGCGGTGGTGAACGTGGTCACCGGGTCCCTGCTGCTGCTCGTCATGATCACCGTCGGCATCCCGGAGGCGGCCCGCATCATCGTCGCCAACCCCACACTGTCGCTCGCGACCTCGGTGATGTGGCTGACGATGGGCGTGTACCTCGTGTGGGTGCGGCACGCGTTCCGCTCGCGCATCGGACGGCGCGCCCGCCTGGGGTCGCAGCCGGCTCCGGATGCCGCCGAGGCCAAGGACCTCGTGCGGCGGTCGGGCGGCGGCAACCTGTCGTGGGTCTCCACGTGGGACGACAAGCACTTCATGCGCACCCGCACCGGCATCGTCGCGTACCAGCAGCGCGCGGGCGTGGCGCTCGCGCTCGGCGATCCGCTCGGTGCGCCCGCCGGCCGTGCGCAGTCGGTGCGCGAGTTCATCGACGCGGTCGAGCACGCCGGACTCATCCCGTGCTTCTTCTCGGCGACGGAGGCCACGCGCCGCGCGGTGCCGGCATCCTGGCGCTCTCTCGTCGTGGCCGACGACACCATCGTGGACCTTCCCGACCTGAGTTTCACCGGCAAGCGGTGGAACTCGGTGCGCACCTCCATCAACCGGGCGGCCCGCGAAGGGGTCGTCTTCCGGCTCAGCCACCTCAAGCAGGAGCCCTGGGGCGTGCAGGCGCAGCTGCAGGCCATCAGCGAGATGTGGGTCGGCGACCGGGGCCTGCCCGAGATGGGCTTCACGCTGGGAACGCTGTCCGAGGCGGAGGATCCCGAGGTGCGCCTGGCGCTCGCGGTCTCGCCCGACGGCGACGTCGACGGGTTCCTGTCGTGGATGCCGGTGTTCGGCCCGAACGGCGTGATCGACGGCTGGACCCTCGACCTCATGCGTCGTCGCGAGGGCGGGTTCGGCCCGGTGATGGAGTACCTCATCGCGCAGTCGGCGATGACGTTCCGCGACGAGGGCGCCGCCTTCATGTCGCTGTCCGGCGCCCCGCTCGCGCACGACTACCCGCCCGGTGCGGGCAGGATGGCGGAGCTGTCCGAGTGGCTGTCGGAGGCCCTGGAGCCGGTGTACGGGTTCCGGTCGCTGCACCGGTTCAAGAGCAAGTTCCATCCGCGGTACGAGCGGATGCACCTCCTCTACCGCGACGAGGGCGACCTGACGCGCGTCGCCGGCGCCCTCACCCGGGCGTTCCTGCCGGATGCCACGCTGCGCCAGTTCGCCGGCGCCGGCATCGACATGCTGCGCCCGCCCGTCCGCTGACCGTCGCCCCGCGGGTGCACGCATCCGGGTACGGTGGGCGCATGAGGCACGTCGACCTGCGCCCCCTGGACGACGACGATCTGGACGCCGTCTTCGACATGATGCGCGACCCCGAGGCGGTGCGCATGGCGGCGTTCACCGCGGACGACCCGGAGGACCGGGACGCCTTCGACGTCTGGGCGGCGCGCAACCGGGCCGCTGGGGGCGTCTCGCAGTGGGTGGTCACCGAGGACGGCGGCTTCGCCGGCACCGTCGCGGCGTTCGACGTCGACGGCGACCGCGAGGTGACCTACTGGATCGCCCGCCACGCCTGGGGCCGCGGCGTCGCCACCGCCGCCCTGCGGATGCTGGTCAGCCGCGAGCCGGTGCGCCCGCTGTTCGCGCGGGCGGCGGCATCCAACGTGGGTTCGATCCGCGTGCTCGGCCACGCCGGATTCACCGAGGTGTCGCGCATGACGAGCTACGCGAGCGGCCAGGGCGCCGAGATCGAGGAGATCCTGTTCACTCTGGTGCCGGCCGTCGAGTGAATCCACGCATCCTCTTGCGGATCACGTCGTGCAGGCTGCGGCCTTCGCGCCATTCGCGCAGCGTGAGGGCGATGATCGCCACGTCGAGCACGCACAGCAGCAGCACGCCGATCGAGAACTTCAGCACGAGATCCACGATCTGCAGGACCGCCAGCACGGCGAGCGCGGCCGCCGCCCACGGGTAGACGCGGCGGCTGCCGAGCAGCAGCGCGATGACGATCGCGAGCTTCACCGCTCCATGCACGATCAGGAACACCCCGCCGACCGCGAGACTGGCGTGGTCGGCCTTCGCCGCCTCGCGCAGCAGCAGGTTCGCCCAGAAGTCGGTCGGATCCTGGGAGAGCTCGCCGGAGGTGAGCTGGCGCACGAGACCGGTCACCTGATCGGCCGTGACGAACAGCAGCGGGATGCCGACGACGAACTCGACGAGCCCGTCCACGCCCTTGAGCAGCACGCCGATGAGGAACGTCCAGTCGAGGACGGCCTCGCGGCGCGGGTTCCCGGTTGCAGCCGACATGCAACCAGCATGGACGTATCCTGCGCGGATGTCCGCCCGACGAACGGGAATCCGGTCAAACGCCCAGGGCGGAGCGCACCAGTGCGAGCGTCACGACGCCCACGATCACGAGCGCGAGGACGACGCCGATGACCACTCCGGCAGGACGCCCGAGGTTCACCGTCCAGCCCACGCCGAACCGGCGCTGCACGAACAGCGCGGGATCGTCCCGGTTGAGGTAGAGCAGGCCCGCCTTCCAGAAGCGGTCGTCGTCCGGGGTGTCCACCATGGCACGGGCAGCGTGCTCCGCCGCGACGAGCCGCGCGTCCCCCGCCATGAGCCGCCGCCACCGGATGATGAACAGGACGACGATCGCGAGGATCAGCGCCACGACGACGAGCGCGCCCCCGAGGTGCACTCCGGTCGTGCCCGGGAGGAGCCGGGGAGCGAGCGTGGCCCACGTGAACTCGAGGGCGATGAGGAACATCAGCCGGCCGATCAGCGTCGACATCGCGGAGCGCATGTCGTGCTCGCGGCGCGCATTGGTGGCGGCATCCGCCCCCGGCAGCGCACGGATCGGCACGATGCGGCCGAGGAACGACAGCGCGAAGAGCCCCGCCGCCACGACCGTCCCGATGAACAGCGGCCCGAAGACCGTCCACACGTCCTTGGCGGCGTATGCGTTCGGCTGTCCGTCGAGGCCCCAGTGCGTGGGCAGCCGCGACGGCAGCGACGGGTACAGCACGATGGCGACCACGTAGGCGCATGCGAGCAGCACGCCGGATGCCACGCACCAGCCGATCGGCACCGGCGCGGGCTCGGACGGCCCGGTCACCGACCCGGCCATGCGCACGGGCACCCCTTCGTACCAGTCGCCGTCGTGCTTCGCGCGCAAGATCATCTGCCGCGCGACCACGTACGACACCAGCTGTGCGATCAGGAAGAGCACGACGCACAGCAGTTGGGCCGATGGCGCGGCCGTCAGCCCGACGACCACCAGCAGCGCGATGCAGACGAGCCATGCGATCGCGATCAGCAGGCGGAAGCGGCCGACGGCGCGGCGGATCACCGGCTCGTCGAGCCGGGATGCCGGCACGCTCACGCCGAGCGGCACCGTCGGCCGCGTCACGGCGGGCAGGGCACCCAGCAGCACGGCCACGACCGTGAACACCAGTGCGAGCGGAATGGTGAGTGCCTCAGTGCTCATCGGCGGATCCTTCTTGTGATTGCCGACCGTCGGTCGGTTTCGTGCGGGATGCCGCGAACGACTGCAGGATCGCGTGCACGGTCGCGGCGATCGCGGCGTCCTGTTCGCCCTGGGCGACGCCCTCGGCGAGCACCGTCGCGAGCCGCCGGGCCCAGGTGTCGCGCGCCGCGCCGTCCCACGCCCCGACGCCCTCGAGTGCGGCCGGCCCGGTGCCCTCGGTTCCGTCGTCGTGCGGCGCCCGGGCCACGACGGAGCCCGAGGTGCGGTTGGTGCGGACGAGGCCTTCGCTGCGGAGCAGGTCGTAGGCCTTGCCGACCGTGGCGACGTTGATGCCGAACTGCGCGGCCAGGGTCCGCACCGGGGCGAGCTGGTCGCCGACGCGCAGCTGTCCCGACGCGATGCCCTCGACGACCCGGTCGCGCAGCTGCTGATAGAGCGCGACTTCCGAGAGCGGATCGATCTCGATCTGCATGACGCCTCCTGTATCGCTTGTACTGGTGATCATAGTACAACTGGTACAAGCGGCGCAACAGGAGATCCGATCATCGGCACCCGGCATCCTCACCGCAAGCTCACGCGTCGGCGATGGCAGGATGGTCGGGTGACGGCGAGAATGCGGATGACGCCGTTCGCGGTGGCCGCCTTCGTGCTGGCGGCCGCGTTCGTGGCCACGTACCTCTTCTTCGTGCGCACGTACGTAGGGCAGATCGTCGACGAGCGGGCATTCAACGGCGCCGCCGATCAGCATGCGCTGATCCACCGGCTGTCCGGAGCCGTTCTCGGCAGTGTCGCCGTCGTCGCGATCGGCGGGGGCGTCATCCTGACCCTGCTCATCGGCGGTCTGACCCGGCGCCCCCGGCACATCGTGGTCGCCCTGGTGGCGGGGGCGGCCGCGCTCGGAATGGCCGAGCTGTCCAAGTACGTCTTCCTCAGTCGGGCCCAGACCGGTGCCACGGACGTCTTCAACAACTCGTTCCCGTCCGGTCATGCCACCGTCGCCGCTGCGGCCGCGTTCGCGGTGTTCCTCGTCTCCCCGCCACGCTGGCGGCCGCTTGCCGCGGTGCTCGGCGGCGGGTTCGCGATGCTGACGGGCGTACTGGCGGTGATCAGCCAGTGGCACCGGCCGAGCGACGTCGTCGCGGCGTTCATGCTCGTCGGCGTGTGCGGATCGCTCGGCGGTGTCGCCCTCATCGGCTGGGGGGTCCCTGCGGCGGCTCCCCCGGCCCGCCCGCTGCGCGCGCTGTGGTGGATCGCCGGCGTGAGCGCGGCGGTGTCCCTGGCGGCCTTCATCCTCATCTACGTGACGGTGCAGGACCACGGCAGCCACCTGCAGATCGCCTACGTGGGCGGCAGCACCGCGATCCTCGCGGTGGGGAGCGGCTTCGCCGCCGCCGGCAACGGCCTCTTCCGCCGCTTGGCGTGACGCGGCTTCCCGCAAGATCAGCGCAACGGAAACCCCTGCAGAACTGGGCCCCGCGGGCGTATCGACAGGGGTCGCCAAAGGTTCGCTCAAGACTCCCGAAAGTCCCGTATTCCGGCGCCGACGGCCCGCTAGCGTGTGTGCATCAGGGAGTTCTGGGGGCTCCCGAAAGTCCTCATCCACCATCACACCGAGCCTGTGGAGCATCCCATGTCTGTCATGACCTACGTCGAGCCCCGTACCCGCAACACCTACGGCAACGTCGCCCTCGCCGCCACCGTCGTCGGCGGCCTGGCCGTCGCCACCGCGATCCTGCTGTCCCCGGTCGCGCTCTACCTGGGCCTGCCGCTGCTGGCGCTCGCGCTGGTGCTCGCCGTCGTCGGCCTGACCCGCTCGACCGCCCCCAAGGCCGCCTCGATCGCCGCTCTCGTGTTCAGCGTCGTCCTGGCCGCCGCCGCCCCCGTGACGTGGGGCGTCGTCCACATCTTCGCTCTGATCCAGCGCTGATCCAGCGCTGATCGGCGCCACCGCGCGCCGGCCGCCCAGGCCCAGGCTCAGGATGAATCGCACCAGCAGACAGAAGAAGAAGGAGAGGGCCCCAT
>DATMTQ010000144.1:0-4290 GCA_035564095.1 Microbacterium sp.
TGTACGCGACACGCCGAGCGCGCTGTACATCCAGGGCAAGTCAACGGGCAACCGCGGGGGCTGGGTCGGCGTCAGTGGAAGAAGTGGCGTTCGTGGGTGAAGAACATCGGGATGCCGCGCTCGCGGGCGAGGTCGATGGTCTCCTGGTCGCGCACCGACCCGCCGGGCTGGATGATGGCCGAGACGCCGGCATCCATCAGCACCTGCGGGCCGTCCGAGAACGGGAAGAACGCGTCGGATGCCGCGACCGTTCCGGCCGCCCGGCTGCCGGCGCGCTCCACGGCGAGGCGGCACGAGTCGACGCGGTTGACCTGTCCCATGCCGATGCCGACCGTGGCCGACGCCTTGGCGAGCACGATCGCGTTGGACTTGACCGCTCGGCACGCCTTCCAGGCGAAGACGAAGTGCTCCATCTCCTCGGCCGGCGGGCGCTCGCCCGAGACGAGCTCCCAGTTCTCGGCGACCGAGAGCACGTCGTCCGGGAACCGGTCGGCATCCTGCAGCAGCAGGCCGCCGGAGACGAGGCGCACGTCCATGCGCTCCTGCTTCCAGTCGTCGGGCAGCTGCAGCACGCGCAGGTTCTTCTTGAGTCTGAACAGCTCCAGGGCGTCGGGCTCGAAGTCGGGCGCGATGATCACCTCGGTGAAGATGTCGCGCAGGTTCTCCGCCATCTTCAGCGTCACGGTGCGGTTCGCGGCGATGACGCCGCCGAATGCCGACACCGGGTCGCACTCGTGCGCGCGCAGGTGCGCCGACGCGATGGGGTCCGGCGCCTTGGGCGCCGCCGTGGCGATGCCGCACGGGTTGGCGTGCTTGATGATCGCGACCGCCGGCTGCACCATGTCGAACGCGGCGCGCAGGGCGGCGTCCGCGTCGACGTAGTTGTTGTAGGACATGTCCTTGCCCTGCAGCTGGGTCGCCTGGGCGATGCCGTGCCCGTCGGTGCGGGAGTAGATCGCGGCGCGCTGGTGCGAGTTCTCGCCGTAGCGCAGAGTGGCGAGGCGCTCCGCCTTGATCGTGAGATGCTGCGGCAGGTCCTCGCCCTCGGCGAGGGTGCCGTCCGAGAACCAGGTCGACACGGCCCGGTCGTAGTCGGCCGTGTGCGCGAACGCGCGGGCGGCCAGCTCGCGACGCTGCGCGAGGGTGGTGCCGCCCGCGCCGACGGCCTCGATCACCGAGCCGTACGACTCGGGCGAGACGACGATGGCGACGTTCGCGAAGTTCTTCGCCGAGGCGCGCACCATGGCGGGACCGCCGATGTCGATCTGCTCCACGACCGTGTCGCCCTGGGCGCCGGATGCCACCGTCTCCACGAACGGGTACAGGTTCACCACGACCAGCTCGAACGGCGCGATGCCGAGGTCCGCGAGCTGGCGCTCGTGGCTCTCCAGTCGCAGGTCGGCGAGCAGGCCCGCGTGCACGGCCGGGTGCAGGGTCTTCACGCGCCCGTCCAGCGACTCGGGGAAGCCGGTCACCTCGGACACGTCGGTCACGGGGATCCCCGCACCCCGGATCGTCGCAGCGGTCGATCCCGTCGACACGATCTCGGCGCCCGCGGCGGCCAGCGCCTGCGCGAACGGCAGCAGTCCCGCCTTGTCGCTGACCGAGATCAGCGCCCGGCGGATCGGGACGAGATCGCGCTCGCGGTACAGGGACGGGTCGTGGGTGGGGCCGGCCATGGTCACTCCTGGGTCGCGGGGTCGGGTTGGGAGGTCTGGGTCAGATCGAGCTCGCCGGTCGCGATGCGGCGCACGACGTCGATGAGCAGGCGTCGCTCCACGGGCTTGATGCGCGCGTGCAGCGTGTGCTCATCGTCGCCGGGCAGCACGGGCACGCGCTCCTGGGCGAGGATCGGTCCGGAATCGACCCCGTTGTCGACCACGATGACGGATGCTCCGGTGTGCGCGACCCCGGCGGCGAGGGCATCCCGCACGCCGTGGGCGCCGGGGAACTCGGGCAGGTACGCCGGGTGCGTGTTGACGATGCGGGGCGCCCAGGCATCCACGAGGGATGCCGGCAGCAGCCGCATGAGGCCGCTCAGCACGACGAGGTCGGGGTTCCACACCTGCAGCTGCGCGGCCAGTTCCGCGCCCCACTCCTCGCGGGAGCCGAAGCGCTCCCACGGCACGGTGAAGCTCGGGATGCCGAACGTCTCGGCGTGGGCGAGGCCGTCCGCCTCGCGGTCCGCGCCGACGGCGATCACGCGCGCGGGGAAGTCCGGGGCGTCGGCCGCCTCCAGCAGTGCCCGCAGGTTCGAACCGGTACCGGAGATGAGAACCGCGACCGTCAGCACCGCCTCAGTCTACTGGGACGCCCGGACGGCCGGCATCCCGCGGTCCCGGGCGTCGGCGCGCGGGCCGAGCAGCAGGATCGACGCGCCGACCAGCACCTCGACGCCGACCGCGATCGCCACCGCCCACCAGATCGGACCGACCTCGGCCAGCCGGCCGGGTCCGATCGAGCCGGATGCCGCGGCCGCCAGCACGGCCGCACCGGCGCCGGACAGCAGGGCGATGCCGAGGGCGGTGACCGCGCGGGGACCGAACGGGGCATCCTCGCCGTCCGGCTGCTCCTCGGCCAGATGCACCCGGATCATGTGCCCGGCGACGCCGCCGATCGCGACCGGCAGCAGCACGACCACGAGCAGCCATACCGAGCCGTGCTGGGGTAGCGCGCCGAGGGCGGGGATGCCGGGGACCACCCCGAGCCGGGTGCCGGCGGGCGAGACCGCGCCGCCGGCGCCGAAGGCGAGGCCGGGCCCGGCGAGGTACGAGAGCGCCCACACGATCAGGGTGGGCAGGTAGGCGAGCTGACCGAGCGACGTGATGATCACGCCGATGACGCTCATGTTGCCCGCCTCGTAGAGCGCGATGATGCGGCCGCCGTGCACGAGCACGTCGAGCGCGACTGCGAGGGCGCCGAGCGCGAGCAGACCGCAGAGGGCGATCGCGGCACCGCGCAGTGCCGCTCCGGGCGCCAGCCCCCACCCGTGGGGAAGGTCGTCGATGCGGGCGCGCAGCGCGTCGACCGGGCCGCCGTCGCCGTCGCGCCAGGCTGTGCCGAAGGCGCCGAGCGCGCCGCCGACGAGGAAGACGAGTGCGGGTACGAACACCGCGAGCCAGCCGTTGACCGTCGCGATGCCCGCCCGCGAGGTGACGGCGACGAGACCGGCGATCACGGCGAACACGACGGTTCCGGCGCCGACGCCGACGACGCCCTCCCCCGCACGCACGGCACGACCGCCGGAACGGGCGGCGAAGATCGCGGTGAAGGCGGTGAAGGCCAGGGGCGCGAGCGACAGGGTGAAGGCGGCCGCCGATTCGGGGATGCCGGTGGCGGCGAGGTACGGCGCGGGCAGGTGCAGGGTGATGGGCACCAGATGGCCGAGCTGCCAGACGGTCGCGGCGGTCGGCCACAGACCGATCCACGATGCGCCGCCCAGGCCGAACAGCCACAGCAGCACGAGCGGCACCACGACGGCAGCCACGCCGATGACAGCCGCGATCGCGGCGTCCAGGGCGGAGAGCAGGGTGACGAGCAGGCGGTTCATGCCTGTTCGACCCTACCGACCCGAGGCGCCCCGACCGTTCAGGGCCACGCCGCGCGTCGGATGCGGGTCACTCGTCGCGAGGCTCGAGCAGGAACAGCGCGATGCGACGGTCGGTCTTCGTCTGGTACTCGTCGTACGGCGGCCAGGCGGCCGTCGCGCGCTTCCACCAGGTCGCGTATTCGTCGCCGTCGAGTTCGCGGGCGAGGTAGTCGCGTTTGACGTCGCCGTCCTGCAGCTCGACGTGCGGATGGCGGCGCATGTTGCCGGCCCACTTCGGCTCGTCGGGAGCCCCGCCCTTGGACGCGACGACCACGTACCGGCCGTCGTGCTGCACCCGCATGAGCGCCGTCTTGCGCAGCGCCCCGGTCTTCGCGCCGACCGTCGTCAGCACGATGATCGGCTTGCCGCGCAGCTCGTTCGCCTCCGCGCCGCGGGTCGCTTCGAACTTCTCGGCCTGCTCCCGCGCCCAGGCCGCAGTGGACGGGAGGTACTCACCATTCAGGGGCATACGTCCAGCGTAGGCCCGCCCGCGAGCACGGGCCCTGTCGCGATGCGGCGGCGTGTCCGGGGACGCGTGCCGCCCGGTGAAGGATCTGTCACGAACGGCTGCTCCACACCGCCGTTCGTGACGGATCGGATGCTTCGGTCCTTCCCAAAGCACAGCAATCTGTCACGAGTGGCTGCTGTCGGAGACCATTCGTGACAGATCCGCCCGAGCGGGGTGCCGTGCACGGCCGAGG
>DATMTQ010000145.1:0-3905 GCA_035564095.1 Microbacterium sp.
CGACGGACGGCTGCTGCGGGCCTCGCTCGAGGGCGTCCCGTCGTGGGCCGCAGGCACCGCCGAAGACGCCGGGCTGTTCGCCGCCGGCCTCTGCGCGCTGGCCGCCGCGACAGGGGATGCGGATGCAGCCGTCGCCGCCCGGCAGCTCCTCGCCCCGTATGTCGTCGAGCAGGACGGCGCTGCCGGATCGTCCGGGTGGGCGGATCCCGTCCTGGCCGCCCAGGGGGCGCCGCATCCTCCCGACGCGTCGGACTCCGACCATCCGTCGCGGGCGTCGGCGCTCGCGCACGGTGCCCTCGCCCTGTGGTTGCTCGGCGCGGGGGACGAGTATCGGGGGGCCGCCGCGGACATCGTGCGTGCGCATGCCGCCGCGGCGCTGCGCGATCCGCTCTCGCACGGGTCGATGCTGCAGGCGGCGCTGCTGCTCGCCCGCGGTCCCCGGCACGTGGTCGTGGTGACGGATGACGCCGACGGCGAGCTCGCCGCGGCCGCCCGGCGCATCCCGTGCGACCTGCTCGCGATCGTGACCGACGCGCAGGCGCACGCACTCGCCGAGGCGGGATTCGCCCTCTTCGAGGGCAAGGCGCGCGTGGAGGGGATGCCGGCCGTCTACGACTGCCGGGACTTCTCCTGCCGGCTGCCCGTGACGGACCCGGCCGGGCTCAGCTGAGCATCCGCGCGGCCATCGTCGTCGCCACGCGCCGGGGCACGAAGCCGGTGAGCTTCGCGAGGACCGCGTTGCGGGCGCCGGACACCATGCTGCCTGAGCGTCCCCGTTCGAGGGCGTGGAAGGTCGCCGCCACGACCTGTTCCGGGGTCTGCGATCCGGTCTCCATGCGGTCGGCGTGCAGCCCCGACACGGCGCGGAACTCGGTCGCCGTCGCCCCGGGGCACACCGCGACCATCTGCACGCCGCGCGGACGCACCTCGTGCGCCACGGCCTCGGTGAACGACAGCACGAACGCCTTCGTCGCGCCGTAGACCGCCATCGTGGGGCAGGGCGCGAACGCGCCGGTGCTCGCGATGTTCACCACGATGCCGCGCCGGGCTTCGGCCATGGCCGGCAGGAACGCCCGCGTCAGCGCGACGAGCGCGTTCACGTTGAGGTCGATCATCTCGGCCGTGCGTGCGACGTCCGCATCGAGGAACGGGTCATGCATGCCGTAGCCGGCGTTGTTCACGAGCGTGCGGATGCGGATGCCGCGGGCCTCGACCTCCGCGTGCAGGGCGGCCGCCGCGCCGGGCGCGGCCAGATCGGCGGGCAGGACGGTCGCGGTGATGCCGCACTCGCCGGTCAGCCGGTCGGCGAGCTCGCGCAGGCGCTCCTCGCGGCGGGCGACCAGCACGACGTCGGCACCGCGGCGGGCGAGCTCGGTGGCGTAGGCGGTGCCGAGACCGGAGCTCGCCCCGGTGACCAGGGCCGTGGTGCCCTTCAGCTGAACTGTCATGCGGCAAACCTACGCGCGGGTCCTGCGCTTCGACGGGCTCAGCGCGCGAGGTCTCAGCGCGCGGGGGCTCGGCGCGCGAGGTCTCAGTGCGCGGCGTCTCAGTTGCGCGGGGGCTCAGCGGTCGGCGAGCAGGGCGCGCAGGCGTGCGGACTCGTCGTCCGGCATCCCGTACCCGTGCGCGGGCAGCGGGTAGGCGTGCTCGCGCACTTCGGCGACGTAGGCGGCGACGGCATCCGTCATCGGCTGCCGCAGCTCGGCGTAGTGCTTGACGAAACGGGCGGACGGGCCGCCGTAGATGCCGAGCAGGTCGTGCCAGACGAGCACCTGGCCGTCGGCGGCGTTGCCCGCCCCGATCCCGATCACCGGCACCTCCAGGTGCGGCATGATGGCGGCGGTCGCGGCAGCCGGGATCGCCTCGAAGACGAGGGCGAAGCATCCGGCCTCCTGCAGGGCGAGGGCGCTCTCGAACACCGCGAGGGCCTCGTCGGCCGAGCGCCCGCGGGCCCGGTAGGTGCCGGTGATCGCGGCGGTCTGCGGGGTGAGCCCGACATGTCCCATGACCGGGATGCCGGCGTCGACGATGGCGCGCGCCCGCTGCACCGAGGTGCCGCCGCGCTCGATCTTCACGGCGTCGCAGCCGGCCTCCTTGACGAACCGCTGGGCGGTGGCGACCGCCTGCACGTCGGAGGTCTCGTACGACCCGAACGGCAGGTCGCCGACCAGCAGCGGGGTGCGGAGGCCGCGGCGCACCGCCGCGGTGAGCATGAGCATCTCGTCGACGGTGACCGGGACGGTGCTGTCGTAGCCGAGCACCGTCATCGCGGCGGAGTCGCCCACCAGCACGACGTCGACGCCGGCGGCCTCGGCGATCTGCGCGCTCGGATGGTCGTACGCGGTGACCATGGCGATCGGCTCTCCGGCGGCCTTCTGCGCGGCCAGACTCGAGATCGTGCGGCGTTTCATCGTCAGGCCTCCAGGATGCGGTTGTCGATCAGTCGCGCCGCGCCCACGCGGGCGGCGACGAGCAGCAGCGCCGCGTCCGGCACGGCGTCGAGCTCGTGCAGGTCGTCGGGGGAGCGCAGCTCGAGGTATTCGGGTTCGATGCCGGCCTCGGCGAGCACGGCGCGGGCGGCGGCGAGGATGCCGGGCGCGTCGGTGAGGCCGCCCTTCAGGGCCGCATCCGCGGTTTCCAGCGCCCGGTTGAGCGCACTGGCCTGCCGGCGCGCGGCGGGGTCGAGGTAGACGTTGCGCGAGCTCATCGCGAGGCCGTCCGGTTCGCGCACGATGGGGCACGCGACGATGCGCACCGGCAGGTCGAGGTCGCGCACGAGCCGGCGCACGACGAGCACCTGCTGGGCGTCCTTCTGGCCGAAGTACGCGGCATCCGGCGCGACGATCTGGAACAGCTTCGTGACGACCGTCGCCACGCCGTCGAAGTGCCCGGGCCGCGCGGCGCCGTCGAGCACCTCGGCGACCCCGGAGACGTGGATGCTCGTGGCGAACCCGTGCGGGTAGATCTCGTCCACGGACGGTGCGAACACGACGTCGGCGCCCGCGGACTCGGCGGCGGCGGCATCCTTCGCCTCGTCGCGCGGGTACGCGGCGAGATCCTCGTTCGGGCCGAACTGGGTCGGGTTGACGAACAGCGACATCACGACGAAGCCGCTCTCCGCGCGGGCGCGGCGAATGAGCGACAGGTGTCCCTCGTGCAGGGCGCCCATGGTGGGCACGAGCCCGACGGTGCGGCCCGCGGTACGGGCCTCGGTGACGGCGGCGCGCACCTCGGCGACGGTGCGGAGAATCCTCATGCGGTGCCCTTCGCCAGGTCGGCGGTGCTCGCCGCGAGCGCATCGAACAGCGGGAGCAGGCCGGGGGCTGCGGATGCCACCGCCTCCCGCTGCCGGGACACGGTCTGCGCGTCGCCGCGTGCGACGGGGCCCGTGAGCGCCCTGCCGGGACCGTGGGACGCCCAGTTGTCCACGGTGCGGCGCACGAGCGGGGCGAGCAGGGCGCGGGCGTCGTCCGCGGCGAATCCCGCGGAGGCTGCGAGCCGCTCGGCAGCGGCGAGCAGGGTGACGGTGAAGTTCGAGGCGATGGAGGCGGCGGCGTGGTACGCGGCGCGCTGCTCGTCGGCGATCGGCACGGCGCGGCCGCCGAGCCGCGTGGCGAGCTCCCGGGCGGTCTCGAGCGCGGCCGGCGTGGCGCCCGCGATGCCGAAGCCGATGCCGCGGAACACATCGGCCGTCTCGTCGCCGACGAATGTCTGCAGCGGATGCAGCCCGAAGTCCACGCCGGTGCCGGCGATGGGGGTGGCACCGGACGTGTGGCCGATGAGGATGCCGGGGCCGACCTGCGCGCGCGCGGCGGCGGCCGCTGCGGCGATCGCGGCATCCGGCACGCAGAGCAGCACGACGTCCGCCGCAGCGACGGGCTCATCGCGCCCGGTGGGCCCGTGCA